>JAUWTR010000389.1 GCA_030614645.1 Candidatus Aminicenantota bacterium | reverse complement strand
ATTGCCCGCCAAGTGGATGCTATGTGTAATGAATTGGGGATAATGGTGCCGGTTGCAATCCATGCTGACCATTACGGTATAAAAAAGGAGGAAGATATAGAACCGGCAAAAATCGAGATACCGACTCTTTTTGAAGCGGGTATGACCTCTATAGCCATTGATGCCTCGCATTTGCCGGATGAGAAAAATTTATTAGCCAGCTTGGAGCTTAATCCCTATGTTCCTGAATGGGCCGGCTTGGAAACGGAGGTCGGAGAGATCAAAGGAAAAGAGGGGCTGTCCACAAAGGATGAAGCCTTGTTTCTTATCCAGGGGCTGAATGCGCATGATATTTTTCCGATATGGATTGCCCTGAACAATGGTACGACCCACGGTTTAGAAGCTAGTGACAAAGGAATTCAGGTGGGCTTAACAGCAGAGATACATGAGGCGTTGTTACGCTATAATATCTCAGGTGCACAGCACGGAACTTCCGGAAATAATTCCGACCGTCTAAGAGACATTGCCGCAAAGACTAAGACAACTAAAGCAAATGTAGCCACTGCTCTGCAGATGATATC
This sequence comes from Candidatus Aminicenantota bacterium, assembly GCA_030614645.1. Classification (GTDB taxonomy): domain Bacteria; phylum Acidobacteriota; class Aminicenantia; order Aminicenantales; family Aminicenantaceae; genus JAUVXM01. The sequence goes on along the minus strand of JAUWTR010000389.1, from coordinate 2,005 downwards.
TTGGGGTCTCAAAGTGAATGATTATGGGAACGCTATCCAAGATGAAGACGGCTGTTTTATAAAAGTCGAAGGCCAGGGAGTCACAGAAGACATATGGGCGGAAATGACTGCTTATGCGGAAAATAATGGACTTAAAGGTGGAAATTACAAAAAACTCAACCGGCCGTTTGAAAATAAGCTACTTGGGCTTCCCCGGGAAGTTAGGGAAAGAATGGCTGGCCGGGTTGAAGATTTTACTTATAAAATGCTGGTTAATGTTTTTAATGCTCAGGACAGTGCTGATATTGCCATAGGAGAGATCCTGGCGGCAGGAAGTTATGATCCAGGACCGAATACTCAGCGGGTTGAAGATCCAGATGAATGGACACCGGAAAAAATTGCAGCTAGAGCCAAAACCATCAATTCAGATAAAGGGTCTACTGGTGATTTTGACGATTAAAAACGCTGGACAATATTCCATATCCCTAAGAAAGAGACCGCAAGTATAACCAATCCACCCAGGATGTTCTGTTTCCAGTTATTGGCTAGGGTACCCATGTGTTTACGGTTATTAAGTATGACTAACAGGAAGATCGAAGCTACAGGCAGGATAAGTCCATTAGCAACCTGGGCAAAAATGATCACGGCAAGAGGATCAAAGCCAAACAAGGAGACAATGAATCCACCCAGGATCACCACAAGCCATATTCCTTTGAATTTAGGGGAATTTTGACCCCCTTCCCAGCCTAAAATTCCAGAAGATGCGAATGCAGCAGCATATGGAGCTGTGATTGCAGAGCTCATTCCTGCTGCGAAAAAACCCAGTCCGAAAAGTATATTTGTAAACCCTCCGAAGAGTGGTTTCAGCTGTTGAGCAAGCTGGATTCCTTTTTCCACCACTATGCCCGTCTGGTTAAATGCGACTGCTGAAGTGACCACAACTGAGATAGATATCATTCCTCCCAGGCATATTGCAACAAGTAAATCTCGCCTAATATCTTTCAGGTTTTTGGGGGAACTCCATTTTTCCTTTACAGAAGATGAATGAAGAAAAAGGTTATATGGAACAACTGTGGTTCCTACCAGAGCTAAAACCAGAATAAGCGAACCGTCCGGGAAAGAAGGAATAAAACCTTTAAAGATTGCAGAGATATCCGGTTTAATAATTATAAAAGTCGCTAGAAAAGAAATGCTCATAACAAAAACCAAGGAGATGAGAAGTTTTTCGATCATAGGGTATTTTCCCCTGCTTAATACAAATATCGAAATAGCTGATATGATAGCAACCCAGATCTTTTGAGGAACAGCAGTTACCATTTCTAACCCAAGAGAACCTCCGATTATATTGCCGGCTTCATAGGCGGCACATCCGAAAGTTATAGCTGATAGGGTCAGGATCGCAAAGAGAAGTTTTGTCATAGGATTTTTAGGGAATTCCCTGAGGCTTTGCCCTAGATCGCGTCCTGAACCCAAGCTTAATCGGCCGGTCATCTCCTGCAGGATTAATGTCATGACAACAGCAAAAATAAGGGCATAGATCAAGGAATAACCGAAATTAGCTCCGGCAAAAGAACATGAGGTTATAGTTCCAGGTCCAATAAAAGCGGCTGTGACCAAAAAGCCTGGCCCAAAGGAAAGCTTACGTTTTTTTACCATAACCGCCACCGCCGGGGGTTTCAATTCGAAGTATATCGCCAGGCTTAACTAGTAAATTAACTTTCGAATCAAGTACTCTTTTTTTTCCCTTTGAGATAAGGGTGTTTTTACCTTTTTTTCCTTTTCCTCCACCCTGAAGGCCGTAGGGGCTAAATTTGCGCCTTTCCGACATTATTGAAACCTGAGTAGGTACAAAGAATTCGTATTCCCTGATTATTCCTTCTCCCCCTATAAATTTTCCTTTTCCTCCGGAACCAGGCCGGAGACTGTATTTATTGATTTTTAAGGGCAGGTAGTTTTCCATGGCTTCCAGGGGAGTGTTTAGGGAATTTGTCATGTGTGTATGGACACCGCTTTGTCCGGGGGCGTT
>JAUWTR010000114.1 GCA_030614645.1 Candidatus Aminicenantota bacterium | reverse complement strand
GTAGTCATTACTCTGGCACCGGCACCGCCGGCTCCGTACATCATATTCACTGCAGCGAGTTCACTTTCAGCCTGGAGAAGAACATAGTCGTGTTTTGGCTCTTCCCGGGCCAGATATTCCACTACTTCCGACTGAGGAGTGATGGGATAACCAAAATAGCCCTGCAAGCCTGCCCGGATAGCGGCTTCAGCCAGAGCTTCATTTCCTTTCATTAATTTTATTTCACCCATTTCTTTTCTATTCCTTATATTAACTTGCTTTTTTATACACGGTGATTGCTGCATCCGGACAGATCACGGCACAGTTCTGGCATGCGATACAATTGTCCTCATCTGTCATATAAGCATAGTGCAGCCCGTAACTGTTGGTGTCGGATGTCTTTAAAGCGAGACAATCTGAGGGGCAGTTTATCACACAGAGGTTGCATCCTTTACAGCCTTCAACAGAAATTTCAACATATCCTTTTGCAGGCATTGTGTTCTCCTATTTAATCCTAAAGCTCAAATTTAAGCACCCTGTGTGAATGGCATTGGATGTTGACAGCAGCCGGCATTGAGGCTATATGGCATGGGAAAGCTTCCACATGCACTGCCAGGGCTGTGCATCTCCCGCCCATACCCTGGGGACCGATTCCCAGGTTATTGATGCGTTCCAGCAGTCTTTTTTCCATATCTTCATAGAAAGGATCTGGATTGTGCGAGCCGAGAGGCTTGCGCAGCAGTGCTTTTTTTGCTAAAAGAGCGGAATATTCAAAGTTTCCGCCGACGCCAACACCTACGACAATAGGCGGGCAAGGATTGGAGCCTCCGGTATCAGCTACTTCCACCACAAAATCCTCTAAACCTTCCCTTCCTGCAGCAGGAGCAAACATTCTGACCTGGCTCATGTTTTCCGCACCGCCTCCTTTGGCAATAAAGGTGACTTTAAAAGTATCGCCTGGTTCAAGTTCCCAGTGGATAAAGATGGGAGTGTTATCTCCGGTATTTTTCCGGCGGATGGGGTCTTCGACAACGGATTTGCGCAGATAGCCTTCTTCATATCCGATGCGGACGCCTTCTTCTAAGGCTTCTTTTAGGCTGCCCAGCCCATCGTCTTTATTAAGCTTTACATCTTCGCCCAGCTCGACAAAGAATATAGCCAGGCCTGTATCCTGGCAGAGCCCTAATTTGTCTTTTTTTGCGATGTCTGAATTTTTCAGGATCTGCTCAAAAACAGCTTTACCGGCTGGAGATTCTTCTTTGGCCTGCATATCTTTGATTACTTTCAGAACATCGTCCTGGAGTTCAAAATTAGCCTCCTGTACTATGTCTTTTACTTTATCTCTAACTTCAGATAAATTAATAGTTTTCATATGATACCTCCAAGTAGAATATTATAGATATTAAATAATTCTGGCCTGAATTATCAGTTTAAGATTCTTTGCAAACACTGTCAAGAAAAAATCGGAATAAAGGGGTAGCATGGATTTTATTTTCCTATATATGAGAAAAATATAATTCCCCAACGTCTTTAGTATAGAAGGAGGAGAAATGAAAAAATATTGCAGCTTCGAAAACCTCGAATGCTGGAGGCAGGCACGCGACTTGGCAGTTGATATTCACCGGTTTTCATCAGAAGAGAATTTAAACGGAGATCATGTTATTAGTGAACAGCTCTGCAGGTCTGCTATTTCTGTTATGTCGAATATTGCAGAGGGGAAAACAATAGGAAGCGATCAAGGCTTTATCAAATATCTGCAAAATGCAAAAGCATCAGCTGCGGCTTTACATTCAAGCTTGATAATTTCCCGCGAGATAGGTTATCTGGCTGAAGGAGATTTTATAGATTATCAGGATAGGGCCAATCGTATTTCAGCCCTAATAGGCGGGCTGATAAATGCTATAACAAAGAATAATGAAGGCAAAAAAAAAACCGGAGTATCCCCCTAAAGCAAAAACCTCGGGGATTGTCCCCTTAACCTTACCCGCCCAGATTCAGGGCCATTAGCTTTATCTCTGTCATCTCTTCTATGGCGTATTTAAGTCCTTCGCGACCGAAGCCTGATTCTTTGACTCCGCCGTATGGCATATGGTCGATGCGGAAAGTAGGGATGTCATTGACTATCACCCCACCTACGTCCAGTTCCTCAAAAGCCATAAAGGCCTTATTTATATCCCGGGTAAATACTCCGGCCTGTAGCCCGTATATGGAATTATTGACCTCCCGGATTGCTTCCTTGTAATCACTATATTTATGGATCACTGCAACCGGTGCGAATGCTTCAAGCCAGGAAATACGCAGCTTTGGGTCAACATTTTCGAGTACTGTCGGCTCGACCATAACGCCCTCTCTTTTTCCTCCCCATGAAATTCGGGCTCCATTGTTTACAGCTTCATCTACCCATTCTTCAGTCTGAGCGGCTGCTTCCTGGTTGATCATGGGCCCTATGTCAGTGTCTTTCTCCAGAGGATCTCCCATTTTTAGGCGCTTAACTGCCGCGATAAAATCGCCCATAAAACAGTCATATATCTCCTCGTGCAGAAGAATTCTCTGAATGGAAATACACACTTGTCCTGAATAAGCAAAAGACCCAAGCACAGAACGCTTTACAGCAAATTCCAGGTCTGCATCAGGTTCTATGATAACAGCTGCATTACCTCCTAATTCCAGAGTAACGATCTTCTTATAAGCTTTCTTTTTCAGGTCCCATCCTATATCAGGGCTGCCTGTAAAGGTTATCATCTTGACTCGCTGGTCCTCAATCAAAGATTCTGCAGCTTTATATCCGCAAGGCACAGCATTAAATCCACCGGCGGGATAGCCGCTTTCCCTTATGATATCAGCCAGCAGCATAGTAGTTTGTGCTACCTGGGATGCGGGCCGGGCAATGAATGTGTTTCCCGCAGCAAGAGCTGGGGCTACTTTATGGGCGACAAGATTAAGCGGGAAATTAAATGGCGTGATACCGGCGATAATCCCGATAGGGAAGCGCCGGACCAGTCCCCAGCGTTTTTTAGTCTGAGGGCTCAAGTCAAGAGGAATGACCTCCCCATTTATTCGTTTAGCCTCCTCTGCCGCGATTTTAAAAGTGTTTGCACCCCGTAAGACCTCTGCCTGGGCAGATTTAAGCGGCTTTCCGGAAGACAGCACAATAGATTCTGCAAGTTCGTCACTTCTGCGGCTTATCTCTGAGGATATTTTTTCGAGCGTCTGAGAGCGTTCGTGGCTGGAAGTTTTTTCGTCTCGGTAAAAGCTGTGTGGGCATCTCCTATTGCTTTTTCTACCTGGGATTTTCCGGCAAAATGGACTTTTGCCACAGTTTTTCCGCTGAAAGGCGATTTGATATCTCGGATTTCGGCACCTTCTTCCCAGTTCCCGTTTATTAAAAGTTTATGTTCTTTCATTTCTTCTCCTTTTAAGCCAAGGGGCTGTCTCCAAAATGGGGACACTTTTGTGTATATAATAAATTTCCTCTCAAGGCAAGGCGAGAAAGAGAAACTTGTATTTACCCCCCCATAGGAGTAAAATATATTTTCAATAATAAGATACATAAAAGGACGATTATGACTCAACTTGAAGAAGCCAGGAAAGGTAATATAACCCCTGCTCTCAAACAGGTCGCAGCAGAAGAAAGCCTTGCAGAAGAAGAAGTAGCGGAACTTGTAGCATCTGGCAGAGTTGTTATTCCTCTTAACTCTTGCCGCGCTGAGATCCATCCTGTGGGAATAGGAGAAAAACTCCGCACCAAGGTCAATGTCAATATCGGAAGTTCCGAGGACTTCCCTAAAGTCGAAATTGAACTCAAAAAAGTGGACATGGCCTTAAAATATAGAACCGACACCATAATGGATCTCAGTACAGGCGGAGATATAAACGATATACGCCGCCAAATCCTGGATAAAGCCAGAATTCCTCTCGGCACAGTGCCTCTCTATCAGGCAGCGATAAAAGCCATTGCTGAGCATGGGACGATTGTAGAGATGACAGAAGAGGATATATTTTCGGTAATAGAGCAGCAAGCACAGGAAGGAGTGGATTTTATGACTGTCCATGCCGGCCTCACCTCTAAAGCCATAGGCCGGCTCCAAAGCCAGGGTCGAGTGGCTGATGTAGTCTCCCGCGGAGGTTCTTTTCATTTGGCTTGTATCCTGCACAGCGGAGAAGAAAATCCGCTCTATGCCTCGTTTGACCGCCTCCTGGAAATTGCCCGTAAATATGATATCACTCTCAGCTTAGGTGATGGCCTTAGGCCGGGTGCGACGGCTGATGCCACTGATCGGCCTCAGATTGAGGAACTGCTCACCCTTGGTGAACTTGTTAATCGCGCCTGGGATGCTGATGTCCAGGTCATGGTCGAAGGACCGGGTCATGTTCCGCTTGACCAAATCGAAATGAATATCAAGCTCCAGAAGCAGGTCTGCCAGGGTGCACCTTTCTATGTACTGGGCCCGCTTGTAACCGATATAGCACCCGGATATGACCATATAGTATCTGCTATTGGCGGGGCTATAGCTGCTGCTGCCGGAGCTGATTTTCTCTGCTATGTGACACCCTCTGAACACTTGGGGCTGCCTTCTGTAGATGATGTGCGCGAAGGCACTATTGCCTCTCGTATCGCTGCTCACGCTGCTGATATTGTCAAGGGGGTAAAAGGAGCGGCAGAACTCGACCTCAAGATTTCTAAAGCACGCAAAAATCTCGACTGGGAGACCCAGGAAAAACTTGTCATTGACCCGCATAAATTTAGGGAAATACGGGATAAACGTCGGACAAAATCAGAGGCCTGTTCCATGTGTGGTGATTTCTGCGCTCTGCGCATTGTCACAGATTTTCTTAATCCTTCTGGAAAGGCTGATGAATGACAAAACCTTTTAATAGACTCCTTTTCGGAACCGCCGGGGTTCCCAAATCAACCCTCGGGACCTCTACCTGCGAAGGTATTAGCCGTGTATCCGAGCTTAAACTTGACTGTCTAGAAGTAGAATATGTCAAGGGAGTAAAGATGGGCCTGGACACAGCCCGTTTAGTCCGTAAAGAGGCTGAAAAACATAAGATCACTCTTAGCGTACATGCTCCCTATTATGTAAGCTTGAATTCCCCCCGCGAGGGTATCCGCATGATGAGTCAGAAGCACCTGCTGAGCTCGGCCCGGCTTGCAAGTGAGATGGGGGCGCGCTGTGTTGTGTTTCATCCCGGTTATTATGGAATTAATAAACCGGAAGAGGCATTTGAGACTATCTGCAAAGGCATAAGCGAAGTCGTCTCTATCCTGCGCTCTGAACGCAGCCCTGTAATAATGCGGGCAGAGACCATGGGAAAACGCACCCAGTTCGGTTCGCTTGAAGAGATTCTGTTTCTTTGCCAAGATGTAGAAGGGCTGCAGCCCTGTATTGATTTTTCCCATCTTTACGCCCGCAAAGGCGAGGCCAATTCCTATCTGCATTTCTATCGTATTCTTACCAAAATCGCTAAAAAGTTGGGGGACGAAGCCCTGCAAAATATGCATATTCATATCTCTGGTTCTTTGTTTGGTGATAAGGGAGAGATTAAGCATTTAAATCTGGCTGAGACTGATTTCCGCTATGATGAATGGGTGCAGGCGCTTAAGGATTTTTCTGTCAAAGGTATGGTTATAAGCGAAAGCCCTGACCAGGAAACAGACGCTATAATGCTGAAAAAGCTGTATTATGGGTAAGAATGTTTCACGCTTCTCTTCATCTTCCTATTTTCCATTTACTATTTACTATTTTCTAAGTATCATATATATCGATATTATTTGTGAATATATCAGAATAACCTTATGCGCCTGTAGCTCAGTGGATAGAGTGTCGGTCTCCGGAACCGATTAAAGGGGATTACCTAACTTCTTTAAAATGAACTAAATACTATATTTATCAGAAACTTACATTGTTTCTGTTATAGATTCTGATAGGTCTATTTATCCCAATTTAGACGTGTTATGGACACTATTTGGACACCAGATTTCAACATTTTTTAACATACTTTCCTATTCTTTATCATATTGCTCCTGCTTCAATCCAGCCACCCTCTCCAGCGCATCCTCTATTATCTTCCTTCTAATCTGTGAACTTAAACTTATTCTCAGCAAAGAGAGTCAAACAAGCATCTGCTACATCTGGATCATAAAGCTTCC
>JAUWTR010000130.1 GCA_030614645.1 Candidatus Aminicenantota bacterium | reverse complement strand
GTTGCCTGCTGGAACTCCACCAGCTTATCATCAAGACTATAAATCTTCTTTTAAAAAAAGCTTTGGATGGGAAAACTATCACTGCATCTTAAATTATTTATATGTTTGTATCGGGAAATCCCACCATTATTCATATTTTTCTCAAAAGTGATCCTGCCAACATCAGGAAGGAGCCTTATGTCCCTATTTTCAAGCGGGAGCCGGCCCCTGGGTCTCAGGATTTAGGTCTGGATATACATCCTGAGGGAAGAGTGTTTTATGCTCCGGATGTAGGTAGTTATGTCGGGGGAGATATTACCGCCGGCTTACTCTGCACGCCTGTACTGCGGGAAACGGATAAGATTTCTTTGTTTATAGATGCAGGCACAAATGGCGAGCTTGTGATCGGGAATAAGGACTGGCTTATGACCTGTGCCTGTTCTGTCGGCCCTGCTTTTGAAGGCAGCGGGACTTCCTGCGGTATGCCGGCTTTACCAGGAGCTATTGAAAAAATAGCGATTGATCCTGAAAATAACATCGAATATAGGGTGATAGGTGGAACAAAGCCTAAAGGTGTCTGTGGTTCCGGTCTGGTCGATCTGCTGGCTGAGATGTTTTTCCATGAATACATAAATCGCCAGGGAAAATTTACTAATAAAATCAAGCAGGAAAAAATTATTGAGCTTGAGGACACAAAGGGATTCCTGATTGAAAGGGGAGAAAATAGTTATTGGGGAAAAGATCTTTATATTACAGAAAATGATATCTCTCACCTCATCCGTTCCAAAGCCGCGGTTTTTTCCGCCTGTTCCCTCCTGCTTAAACATGTGGGGATTGATTTTTCAAAGATCCATGCTGTTTATATTGCCGGAGGATTTGGTCATAATCTCAATCTCCGAAATGCCATCCGTATCGGTCTTTTACCCGATCTGGATGAAGAGAGGTTCAATTATATCGGGAATAGCTCGCTCTTTGGGGCTTATCTGATCCTGTTGAATGAAGCCAACCGGGATATGGTGCAAAAGTTGGCTAAAAAAATGACCTATATAGACTTAAATACCGAACCTGGTTATATGTTTGAATATACGGGTGCCCTGTTCTTACCTCATACCGACCTGAAACTGTTTCCTTCAGTTGAGAAGATACTGAATCGTCCTTTGTGATGAGGGTGGAAATTTAGTAAAATTGAAAAACCGTGAAATGCAAATTGCAAAATGTGAAATGTTAGGGTTCAAGGATTCGAGTGAAATTCTTAATAATTAATATAAGCTATTAGATAGTTGCGAGGATTGTGGTCAGATCGATTTTTTATTACGAGTCTAGGTTGATTTTCTGTTTGAAGTCGATTTTTATCTTGGCGTTTTTTTTGGTGGTAAGCAGGTCAACAGCTTTCAGAAATGTCCGGTTCCTCTGTTTCCACAAACGGTTTAACTTGCGGGCATAATGGGCTATACTCAGGTCAAACAATTTAAATTGAAATAGCTTTTTCAGGGATTGTTTCCAGGAATAAAACTTTTTATGGCTTAACATCTGTGCTTTCTGAAGGGCGGCAAGAGTAAATTTTGCCGGTTTGAAAACCACGTGGTGGGCATCATACAGGGTCCAGTCTTTAAAAAGCAATCGTTTTTCTGAGGTCATTTTTTTATAGAATTTCGACCCGGGAAGAGGAGTGAGGATTAAAAACTGAGTGGATGTAAGACCTGCATGCGTGGCAAATTTTACAGTCTTTTTTACAGTGCTCCAATCATCATCATCAAATCCGTAAATAAACATTCCATGGATACGGATTCCGTTTCTCTGAATTACCTTTACAGCTGTTTTTATTTCCGCAACTGTCTGTTTTTTTTCTATAGCTTTTAGGCTGCGTGGATTTACTGATTCTAATCCGATATAGAGGACGCGGCAACCTGCTTTGTGCATAAGCTTGACCAGCTCCCTATTCTTGTAAATATCTGCTCGCACTTGGGTCGACCAGGTGAATTTGAATTTTTCCCGGATCATGGCTGTCAATAGAGCTTTTAGCCGCTTGTGGCTTGCAGCGAAATTATCATCATAAAAAAAGATGTGGCTTTTCCTTCTGTTATACATCCGCAGCTCTTCGATAATATTCTGGGTCGAGCGGAACCTGTATTTTCTCCCAAACATACCTGTTACTGAGCAAAAAGAGCAGTCAAAAGGGCACCCCCGGGAAGTCTGCACCGGGATCGTTGTGTGGCCTGCAATTTGATTGTGCTTGAAGTTCAACAATTTGAAGTCAGGAAAAGGGAGCTGGTCAAGTTCGGTTATAGCAGGCCCCTTGGGGTTATGAACAGATTTGCCCTCCTTTTTGTAGGAAAGGTTCGGCACATTTTTGTAATCATCGCCTTTCTCCCAGGCATCCACAAATGCCATCAATGCTATCTCCCCCTCGCCCCGGATCACATAATCTGCATGCTCAAGCGCTTCCTCTGTCATAAAAGTGACATGGGCGCCTCCCATGATTACCGGGACTCCTGTCTTGCGGATCTTGTCGGCGACCATATAAGCCCGGGGGGCAGTAGATGTTATTGTGGATATCCCTACCAGATCTGCACCTGAGGTCATAGAGAAATCTATTTGCCGTGATTCTTCGTAAAAAATCTCGACTTCCCATCCCCGGTTTTTCATTAAAGTACCGAGGATGAATAATCCCAACCTGGGAAGCTTATATTGTGAATAAATATGTAGATTAGATGCTTTTGGCTCGATAAATATGATTTTAGGCATTTTTCTTTTTCCCTTTTGGTTTTAAACGTTTTTTATTCTGGCTTTTTAGGGCCGCTATTTCTTTTTTCTTTTTCTTTAAAAGGTCTTCCCAGCGTTCGATCCCGGCTTTGAAATGATCGATCTTTTCCTCAAGCACCCGGATCTTCTGCTGCATTTCATCCAGTCTGTGGGAATTTATTGCCACATCACCGGAATTTAAGTCATTTTCCATGGCCAGGAAATCCCTAAACAGAGAGGACATATCTTTTATTTCTTCCAAGGAATATCCGAAAAGCTGAAGGTCTTTTATCAATTGACACAAGTTGATATATAACTCGGAATACAGCCGAAATCCTCCTTCACTGCGCATATCAGGTTCAATGATTCCTTTTTCCTCCCAGTGTTTTATTGCTCTGGAGCTTACTCCCACTCGCTCTGCAAGTCCGCCGACTGTTAAAAATTCGCTGGTTTTGGAAGATTTGCCGTCTTTGATTCCAGTTCCGGGAAGCCCAACTTTTTTTATGATTTTCTGGATGTCCTCAAGCTGATAGCCTAAGTCAAATAACCTTTTAACGTGCAAGACTCTCTCAAGGTTTCTTCTTAAATAAAAAGGCATATTGTCACTGGTTACTCCATCCGGTTTGATAAGCTTGGCCTTCTGCCATTTCTCCAATATCTTTTCATCAATGCCGGTTTCGGTCAGGAGCTCATCCTTGAAAAGTAATTTTTTCTTCATAGTATTCCTCTCCGAATACCTCCATGTTAAAGTAACAGTATGCGTATACTGTAATGTTTTATGAGGGGGATGTCAAGGACTATTATTAACTAGAGTTCCCCCAAAAAATAGGGGGGACTCCTGATCTTCTGACCCCGTGAATCCTGTCCTTATAAAAAAGAATAATCTTTGCTGTAACGCAGCATTTGTTTTACATAGTCAGCCGGATATTCGATTTTAATATCCACTATCTTGCCGTCCTTGATTACTGGAGTGTAGACTGGATTGATGAAGCCGCCATAAGGAGCCAGGTTCAGCTTGGAATAGCGCTCAAGAACCTCTTTGTGGAGTTCTTGGTCGACCTGAACACCATATGTTTCGACTAATTTACGGGCTGCTTCGTAATCCCCTTCGCTGGTGATCCGTTGGACTTCTACAAGGAGTTCTCCATAAAGCTGACGCAATTTCTGGTAGTCATTGATCACAAAAAATGTTTTTCCGTCTTTGATCTCTTTGGAGATCACATTCTCAGGTTTTCCTTTCTCGTAAACCCATTGAGACACGAGCGCACGGGAGCGCATATGCGCCTGCTCAATGGTCTTTCCGGGTTGGATCCGGGTCAACTGGGTCATCAAGCCGTTGCGGATGTTAGTGTCATAGCTTGCTCTGGCAGCATTTAAAGTGGGTAAGAGGCCGAGTTCGACCATTTTGTCATCCATCATATAATAAAGAGCAAAAAGATCTGCCCGCGCCTCCTCTACCGGGGAATGATAATTTTTTAGCGCTTCCGGGCTGACTCCCGGCAGCAGCTGCCCTGAGCCATGTCCGAGGACTTCGTGGAGGTCTGTATGCAGGTTTCCGGCTTGAGCCCCGTATTTTTTTGCTCGCTCGAGCACTTCTTTGGATACGGAAAATTCTTTTCCGAAACCTGAGCCCAGCGAAGCCTGATTATAAGCATAGGTGATATTTTCAAGAGTCACAGATTTTGAACCATGAGTTTTGCGGATCCAGGTGGCGTTGGGGAGGTTGATGCCGATAGGAGTGGAGGGATAAGCGTCTCCTCCGAGCATGGCCGCAGTGATAACCTTGGCAGTAACTCCTTTAACTTCTTTGCGCTTGAAGCGAGGATCAACAGGGGAGTTATCCTCGAACCATTGCGCATTGGCCGAGATCGTATCGGTTCGTTTTGTGGCTTCAAGATCCTTGAAGTTGACCAATGATTCCCAACTGCCTTTTCTTCCCATGGGATCGCTGTAAACTTCGATAAAGCCGTTTACAAAATCGACTCTTGTCTCTACATCATTGACCCATAAGATATTGTATTCATCAAATTTTTCCAAGTCGCCTGTTTGATAATATTCGATGAGTTTTTTTATCACTTGTTGCTGCTGATCATTTTCAGCAACGCCGGCCGCTTTTTCCAGCCAATAGATGATCTTTTCGACTGCTGGCCCGTAAAGCCCGTTAAGGAAAGCTATTTCTTCAACTACTTTTCCGTCCTTTTTTACTACCCGGGAATTAAGACCGTAGGAGATAGGGGTGGGATCGTCTTCATCTGTGATGTTTTTATAATATTTTTCGACTTCTGGCTGGGTGACGCCCTGGTAAAAATTGACAGCTGAGTTGGTGATCAGGTCTTTTGTGGCCTCTTGGGAAACTTTTTTGGCATCCGCAGCCGGATCGAAGATCACAGGTTTTAAAAAAGTGATAAGATCATCGAGCGTTTGGTCCTGAGTCAAAGGGAACTCTACTCCCTCGCATTCTTTAACCAGCGCGGCGAAATATTCCGAAGAGAATTCAGGGATAAATTTATCCGTTGAGTAGTGATGGTGGATCCCGTTTGAAAACCAAACTCTTTTGGTATAGATCATGAATTTTTTCCACTGGGGAGCGGTACGGTCTCCCTTGTACCCTTCAACGACTGCGTCGAGAGTTTTGCGAATTGTTAGATTATGCTTGTAATTTTGAGCAAAAATGATATCACGGCCGCATAATGCCGCTTCACCCAGGTAATAGACCAGTTCTTTTTTGGCCAAAGATAGACCAGCAAAACCAGGCACCTTGTAGCGCAGGATCTTTAAATCGGCAAACTGATCTACCTGCCATTTAAATTCCTGAGCCGCAGCTTCAGGTTGAGTTTCGTTTTTTTTGCATTCTGCTGCCAGAATGACCATAACAAATGCTAGTGCCAAAATAAGTGATCTCTTGATGTTCATGTAATTTTACCTCGCTTTGTTTTTTTTGGTTAACATGCAAAATATATAATATCTAAACTCTCTTTTTTAGTCCACACTTTCTCAAAAACGCCTATTATTATCAAATATCTCATT
>JAUWTR010000027.1 GCA_030614645.1 Candidatus Aminicenantota bacterium | reverse complement strand
TAAATCAATTTCCATTGTATTTTCAGTAATTCTGGTGGTGACATCTCTAACAGCCATTTCACAAGAAACCGAAGAAAACGGAAAAAAATGGACCAGAGCAATAATGTTTGGCAAGATTGATGAAGTCAATCAGCTTATCCAAGCCGGCGTTGACGTAAATGTGAGATTCGATTTAGGCGCTAGTCGTGACATCACCCCTCTGTATTTTGCCGTATTGATGGGTAACACTGATATTGCAAAATTGCTTATAGACGCTGGGGCAGATGTAGATATTAATTTCAAGGGCGTGAATCTTCTGCATGTTTCAGGACTCTATGCGGGAAATAAAGCTGTGACTGAGCTATTGATTGCGAATGGTTTGGATGTCAACGCGAAGAGCATGGCATCTGGGGAAACTAAAGATGCAACTCCACTACATGCAGCGGCCGGTAAGGGTAACATAGAGGTGGCTGAGGTGTTGATAAGAAATGGAGCTAAACTGGAAGCAAGGCTTTCGCAGAATCAAAACACTCCGCTTCACTTAGCTGTTCGAAATAACCAAAAAGCAGCAGTGGCACTACTAATCGATGAGGGAGCAGAGGTGAACGCAAAGACAAGGTATGGAGAAAATCCGCTCGATTTAGGAATATCAAAGGGGCATGATGAAATCGTAGATTTACTCCGTAAACATGGAGGGATATCAGGGAAAAAGTAGAATTAATAGGAGGGGAGATGAAAAAAATGCTATCCATAGCACTTTTGGTGTTTTTGATGATGACATTATCAACAGCTTCTGTCCAAACAAATGAAGAAATATATAGGAAACTGCGAGGCGCAATAATCATGGGAAAGATTGATGAAGTAAAGGAGCTTATTAAAGCTGGCGTTAACGTCAACGATAAATTCGATGTTGGTCAGAACCGCGGCTTAACACCTTTGATTCTTGTTGCACAATTTGGAAAAGCTGACATAGGCACATTACTTATAGAGTCTGGCGCAGATGTAAACGTAAATTTTCAAGGCATGACTCTTTTGCACACCGCTGCCTTCTCTCCTGCGGGCAATGAAGCCGTAACTGAGCTATTTATTAAGGAAGGCTTGGATGTTAACGCAAAGTGCACCGCAAAGATTGATAATTTGATTCTTACTTCTCATATAATTTAGAATATCATCGGGGAAAAAAGAAAATCAAACGTATATTCAAAAAAATTCGGATAAACTTAAAATTTCTTTAGAAAGGAGGGATAATAACTGATTAAACGAGTTCATGAGCATATAATTTCAGAGCTTCAACAGAATGCTCGCACAGACACGATTTTTGTCCTCACAGCGATTCTTCTCAACATGCTGACTCTTGCTATTAATTCTTCAATTGCTCAAGGATCACGAAAGGATACTTCTTTATTTATTACGATGTTCATCTTTGTTTCTCTTACCATAGTGGTCAATCTTGTAGTGATTAGCGGTTTGTTTAAGGGAAAGCAGACAAGATTTAAACTTCTCAATGGATTGATGAAGATGTACAAAGACCAAGGAGTGGATGGCTATTATGATACATCCCTACTGGGCAATTACAATACCAGATACAACCTCTTCATTTTCGCAGTTATTTTCCTTGGATTGATAGCAATTGTTGTTCCCTTTGTGATTAGATAGCAAAATATCGATGTTTGGGTTTATTGTTGAAGTCTAATACAAGTTAGAGGCGAGTTGAAACCAGAGACCCTAAAGCCCTAGCCTCCCGAAGAGTGGACAGCTAAGCGAATTAGCGTCATTAGATGGTTGGAGGGAAGGGAAATCTCATTAAAGATTGAAGTTGCATTTATTGCTAAAGTAAATGCTGAAACAAAACACTTCATCTTCTTCTACGCAATACATCATTTTATTTTTCCAGATTTGAGGCATTAAACAGCAGTTTACAACTTTAAACTTTTGGTAAAGCTTAATCCGGCAGCTTGAAGGGTAAGTTAAGGGCTGGTAACCATATGTGGATTAGCTAAAATGCTAACTAGGTTTGCAAAATGAGACCTATTTCCCCAAAGTAGTATGAGAAATAGGATGTGTCCCTATTTATTTTTCTGTATGCTATAATACTGTACAAATTTTAAGGTTACAGGAAGAAGGAAGGCCTTGCTATGAATAGACGTTATTTGATCATTGCAATCATTCTTATCTGGGCAGTAAGTGGTTTTGCTCAAAATGCCGATGATGTGATTTCTTTGAAGATTTTAAGCCCTGCGGATACTTTGGAGGCCGGAAAGAGCAATCCCTTCTCGATTGAAGTTACCATAAAAAAGACTTTTCATATTAATTCAAATAAGCCGACAGAGGATTACCTGATTCCTGCATCCATTGAATTTAATGCTCAGAATGGGCTGATTTATGGGGAGGCAGAGTTTCCTGAGCCTAAAATCAAGACGCTTGGATTTTCCCAAAAGCCAGTTTAAATATATGAGGGAACGTTTGTTATTAAAACCGCAGTTACTTTACCTGCTTCGTTCCAGAGTTTAGAAGTGGATATTTCCGGAGTGATAGGGTATCAGGCATGTGATGATAACATGTGTATGATTCCTGCGGAAATGAACTTTAAAAAGACATTCAAGCTCGCATCCTTACCTGAGGGTATGATTCCCAGCCAGGAGGAAACCCAGCCTGAAAAAAAGAAAACTGCCGGACAGGATTCTGTTTCCCAGACTCCGGAGGAAAGGGAATTTGCAAGGTCTGTGGGTGATAAGGGATTGTTTTTTACTTTTCTCCTGATTTTTCTCGGGGGTTTGGCTTTAAACCTTACTCCTTGTGTATATCCTATTATCCCCATTACGATAGGCTATTTCGGAGGGCAGGCAGAGGGCCGCAAGGGTAAACTCATTGTGCATGCCTTATTATATGTCCTGGGAATGGCGGCCACGTATTCTTCCCTGGGAGTGATTGCGGCCCTGACGGGCAGTCTTTTCGGCTCGGCCCTGCAGAATCCTATTGTTCTTATCGGGATTGCTCTTGTCTTGGTTGGGCTGGCGCTTAGCATGTTTGACCTTTATGAATTCCGTCTTCCCTTTTTTTTGACAAAAAGGGTAGGGGGGAGCAAAAAAGGATTTCTAGGGTCGCTTTTTATGGGGCTGACAGTCGGCTTGGTGGCAGCCCCCTGCATCGGGCCATTCATTTTGGGGCTGCTGACCTATGTGGGCGAAAAAGGGGATGTGTTTTTGGGTTTCCTGATGTTTTTTGTGCTGGCTCTGGGCTTGGGTCTTCCTTTCCTCTTCCTGGCCATTTTTTCCGGCAGCATTAATAAACTTCCTAAGTCCGGGTCCTGGATGGTCTGGGTCAGAAAAATATTCGGATTCATCCTCATTGCTTTGGCTATCTACTTTCTAAAGCCTCTTTTTCCCAACACATTGGTGTATCATCTGAGTCTTGCCGTGACTCTTTTTCTAGGGGGTATCTATCTGGCCTGGATAGAACCGACTGAAATGAAAAATAAGGTATTTCCCTTTATCCGGAATATCATAGGGATTGTTTTTTTTATGGTGGCTCTGTTTTTTGCTGTGAGAGGAATTGAAGCCTATGTGGAAGCCAGCCTGAATAAGGCCAGGTTGGAGTCTGGTTCTGCTATGCAGGGGGAGATGATTCATTGGTCTAGCTATACGGATGCTAAAATACAGGAGGCTGAAGAGGCTGCAAAGCCTGTTTTTATCGATTTTTATGCTGATTGGTGCATACCGTGTAAGGAGTTGGATAATCTTACCTATAAAGATCCGAAAATCGTGGACATATCCCGGAAATTTATTATGCTGAAAGTGGATTTGACTACGACAAATCATCCGCTTTATGAAAAATTGAGAAATAAGTTTAAGATCAAGGGAGTTCCAACCCTGGTTCTTTTGAATGCGGACGGAAGCGAAGTCAGCGAAGCACGTGTTGTTGGTTTTATCAAAGCGGAAGGGCTCCTTAATAAAATGAAAAAGGTGATGGAGCTCAATTAGGATAGCCAGGGTGTGATTTAGCAGCGATTATAAGGAGAGGTTATGAGTACTGATGCAATTATAGCCGATAATATTAAATACAATTATGGCAATATAAAAGCAGTAAAAGGGATTACTTTTTCTGTAAAAGAGGGCGAGATTTTTGGCTTTTTAGGGCCAAACGGGGCCGGAAAATCCACTACAATTAAAATGCTCACAGGCCAGATCTCCCCTAAAAACGGGGAAATCTATGTGCTAGGGCTGGATATAACAAAAAAGAGCAGTAAAGTGCAGGCGCAGATCGGGGTTTGTTTTGAAAGTATAAACCTGTATGAACAGATGAGTGCAGTTGAGAATTTAAAGTTTTTTGCCTTACTCTTTGGAATTAAAAACTTAGATGCAGAAAAACTACTAAAAAGAGTAGGCCTTAAGGGCCGAGAAAAAGACCGGGTATCAACTTTTTCAAAAGGAATGAAGCAGCGCCTTATGGTTGCAAGGACGCTTGTTAATAAACCCAAAATACTGTTTCTTGATGAACCGACTGAGGGCTTAGACCCAACCTCTGCAGAGAATATCCGTAATGAGATTATGAAAGAAAGAGATAGGGGGGCAACTGTATTTTTAACAACACATGACATGCTGGAGGCAGATAAACTTTCTGACCGGGTTGCCTTTATAAATGAAGGAGAGATAGTCGCACTTGATACACCGCATGACCTTAAACAGAAATATGGGAAACGGGTGCTCAAAGCGGAAATAAAAACAGAAACCGGCGAGTTTGAAGTAAGAGAAATTGTTATGGACGATTCCCATACAGGGGAAAATGTGCGTATGCTTTTTGATAAGGAGAAAGTGGAAACCATACATAGTGAAGAAGCGAGTCTGGAGGATATTTTTATTCAGATTACAGGAAGGGGGCTGACTGGATGAGCTGGGAGAAGATCAAAGCCCTGGTCTGCAAAGATCTAAAGCTTTATTACAGGGATAAATTCTTTGGGGCTATGACTGTTTTCTGTATTGTCGTATTTCTTGTTATTTATTTTGTCATGCCGAGCACAGTGGATGAAACAATAGTAATCGGTTTGCATGCTCCCCAGACTTCAAGTATGTTTTTGGAAAATATAGAAGAAGAAGGATTGATAATCCGCAATGTAAAAAGCGAAGATAAATTAAAACAAGCTGTCACGGATAAAGAAGTGCATGTGGGGATCTCAAGTCCCCAGGACCTGCAGAAATCTTTTGCAGGAGGCGGCAAACCTCAGGTCTTTGTTTATTTTTCCTCAGACTTCTCAGATGAGATAAAAGATATATACACAATCCTACTAAGTGAAACAATAAATCAGATGAGCGGTTATGGGATCGATATTGATGTGCAAGAAATTGTCCTTGGCCCGGATATGGGAGGCAAACAGATCCCATACAGAGACCGGATGCTGCCCTTATTTGTATTTATGATGCTATTTATGGGGACATTCGGAGTTGCGACCCTCATAACATCAGAATTGGAGATCGGGACGGTTCAGGCATTATTGGTTACGCCTATGAAAGTAATCGACCTGTTCGTCGGAAAGAGTATTACAGGTGTAGTGTTGGCATTTTCACAGGCAGCAGTGTTTTTGATAATAACCGGAAGCCTGACACATAATATTTTATTCATTATCGTAGCATTGTTATTAGGTTCGGTCATGGTGACAGGGATGGCATTTTTTATTGCTTCAATTTCCAAGGACCTGATGTCTGTTGTGGCTTGGGGCTCGCTTTTGATGATCATCCTTTTTATTCCGGGAGTTGCAGTAATATTCCCCGGCCCTGTATCCGGATGGATCAAACTAGTGCCCTCATTTTTTCTTATAGATATTCTTCACAGGGCGGTAAATTTTGATATTGGTTGGAGTGGTAATTTTCGCAATATGATGTTTTTGATCGGGTTTAACATTGTTTTTGTTTTCCTGGGAATTATCACTTTAAAGAGAAGGGTTAATGAGTATTAGAAGAATAGCTGTCTTATTGTATAAAGAATTGAAATACAGTTCAAAAAGTTACTTTTACATATTTGCCATAGTTGCTCCCCTTAGTGGAACATTACTGCTTAATCTGGTTTTTGGCTCGATCTTTTCAGAAAAGCCCAAACTTGGGATTTATAATGAGAGCAATTCCCAAATTGTTGAACCTTTAAAAAATATGGGATCTATCGACCTGAAGGAATACTTTTCAGAAATAGAATTAACAGATGCCGTAGAGGCCGGTTCCCAGGATGTAGGGGTTGTTTTACAGGGATCAACAAAATTAACAGTTTATGTGGGGGGAGAAAGCCTTTTAAAAAATAGAATTATTGCAGGCTCTGCGCTTTTACATAAGATCAGAGCTATATCCGGAAATAAAGCGCCTGTGGATATTACGCCGGTTTCTTTAGGGAAAAAAAATAATGTTCCCTGGAAGGACCGTTTTCTTCCCGCAATTGTTCTTATGGCAATTTTTGTAAGCGGCTTTGCTGTTCCTTCTTCATCTCTTGTGGATGAAAAGCAAAAAAGAACGATCAAGGCTTTACTGGCTACGCCGGTAACCCAAATTGATATTTTTGTGTCAAAAGGATTATTAGGGATAATTACAAGTATTGTTATGGGCTCCTTAATCCTTATTCTTAATCATGCTTTTAATGCCCAAATGGGCTTGATAATATTTATCTTATTCCTGGGTGCAATCATGGCTGCCTGTTTCGGATTGATTCTTGGTGCATTTATGAAAGAGATTTCATCAGTGTATGCTGCCATAGAGGGGCTGGGAGTGATTATTTATGGTCCAGGTATTCTTGCTCTATTTCCCCAAGCTCCAAAATGGATCGCAAAGCTTTTCCCGACTTACTATGTTATAAATCCGATAATGGAAATAACCCGGGAGGGAGGAAACTGGTCAACTGTCAGGGTTGACGTTTTTATTTTAATCGGAATAATAGCAGTTTTTTTCGCGATCGTGGCAGTAACAGCAAGAAAAACAAGACAGCAGGAAGCGTAAGAAAAACCGCGCGGAAAAAATATATCTTTTAAAATGCTTAAGTACCCTTTTTGGGGCTAAATAGAGCTTTTAAGGCGAAATATCAGCCCTTATTATGGGATATCTTTA
The DNA here is from genome assembly GCA_030614645.1 of Candidatus Aminicenantota bacterium. Lineage (GTDB taxonomy): Bacteria > Acidobacteriota > Aminicenantia > Aminicenantales > Aminicenantaceae > JAUVXM01. Next base: position 2,769 of record JAUWTR010000027.1, on the reverse strand, counting down.
ATGATATCTATAAGATAGCATGGTCCGACCCCATTCCCCCATTCCCATTCCATCATTCCTTTATTTTTTAATTTTTTCACCGCATAAGGGGCAGGCTACCCAGTTTTCCTCTACGGGTTTTCCACAGCCGGGGCATACTTTCTGCAGCCTGGTCCCGCACAAGGGGCAAAAGGCAGAGTCCCTGCCTACCGGTTTCTGGCAGTTAGGGCAGGTGATAGTTGCCTGGCTGTCCGAGCCGCCTGGGCTTTCAGTATCGTCCCGGGGAGCAGGCAGATTGTCAGAGCGGATAATAAGAGAGATCAGCAGTCCTATACTATTTCCAATAAGCACCAGCAGGGCCCACAGCACTCCGTTCATGCCGCGCCGTTCCGCATCCCTGTATACCCAGACGATAACCACGATCCAGAGGATAAGAAACGCTATTGATAAAAGTGAAAGAGATGTTAAGTGAAATCCTCCGGGCCAAGTGCTGATGCTCCTAACGCCAGGCACCTTGAGGTCGTGGAATACCCCGGTAAATACGCCAAACGGGGCTAAGAGCAAAGGAGTAAGGCGTATGAAAGACAGAATAAGCAATACCAGTAAGACAAGTACGACAGTTTTTCCGGTTGTAGTGGCCATAATAAACCTCCTGTTATATATATCCTTAATTATTTAGCTAAAAATATTTAAGCCTTGTTTTTTTGCTCTGCAATTTTTGATCAATATTGGCGTAAAAAAGAGCATCACAGTGTTCTGGATTAAAAAGGTCAGGACAAAAAGCGCCTGTGATGAAAGGGGCTCATTAAGCCTGAGGTCCTTAAATACCGGGACAAACATTATCACAGAGATTACGATTAGGATGGCGAGTACTCCCCAAATGACTAGGGGGATTGTGGGGGCAGCTTTTTTTTGCAAGTTAAGGGCTTTACGGCACATTTCACAGGTGCTGCGGTCCAGGTCTTCCGGCAGGGCAGGAGCAGGGTTATTTTTGAGAGAGAGCCTAAGGTTTTTGTATTCGCTCTGGAAAAGGGTGCACTGGGGGCACTGCTGCGTATGCTCTTTTATAAAGAGCAGTTCTTCCCTGTTTAAATCTTTCCAGGTCGAATCGATTATCAAACGCTCAATGTCTTTACATCGCATTTTTTTCCTCTCTCTTTGATGGGTTCAGGCCGGTATGCAGAAAGCTCTTTTTGCAGGCTTTTTACGGCCCGGTGCATCAATGACTTGACCGTACCTTTGGGGATGGCCAGGGTTTCGCTTATTTCAGCCTGCTTGAGGCCTGCCATCTCCTTTAAAATAAATACACGCTTCTGACGCTCCGGCAGGACTGCTATTGCCCGGTTGATGTCTTTTCCTATCTGCGCCCATTCTGCTTCATCCGGGGGCCCTGTTGTTTCTGAGTCGCCCTGGGAGAGGCTTCTGCTCTCTTTAAGAAAAAACAGCCGCCTGACCCGTTTTTTGCGTAGGGAATCCTTGTGGAGATTGGAGACTATAGTGAATATCCAGGCTCTTACAGTTTGTTTTTTTATGCCGCCGGGAAATTGATTTGCTATCCTCAGCCAGGTTTCTTGATAAAGGTCTTCGGCTTCGCCCTGGTTTCGGGTGAGATGATAGGCGAAACTGAAGACCATGGTCTTGTATTCGGAATAAAGCTCGTCAAATTCAGGTGGAGCTGTCATGTCATTATCAAAGACGTATGAGCCTTAAAAAAGTTCCAGCTAAAAACAGAAAAAACAGGTTTCTGTTTTCACTTAATATCCGGGACTACAATTCCAGCGATATCTTTTTCGCTCAGCATTTTATTGAATGCGGGCAGGTCATTTTCGATAAGGTCGTTGAAGCGGGCCTTCTGTTTTTCAAGGCGCTCCTTGAGGACTGCGTGTACTTGGCGCTGCTGTTTGTTGGGGGCAAAGTCTACGCTGCTGTTTACATATCCGGCCAGGACTGAAAGCTTGCAGTAAAGCTTCTGGGGATCTCTGAAAGACTTGGAGTCTCCTTCTGCTATTGTATGCTGAAAGAGTTCATCTTCCACAGATCTGATTTTCTTGTCGAATTTGCCGATAGCTATAAGGGTTACGGCTGCGTCTCCTCCTTCTCTAAGGGCATCCTTTAAGACATAGAGCTGCTTCCGCATCCATTCGAGCTTGCTTATCATATGGGAGACGGTGTTTAATTCTGTACGCAGCTCTTTCTGCATTGCTACCTGTTCTTTTATATCAGCCAGGCTTCCTTTTGAGCGCGGGTCTTTTTTAACTTCCAGCTTCTGGGTGTATTCCTTGCCGTCCACCTCGAGTTTGACCGTATAGGTCCCGGGCGCTGCTGTAAATCCCCGGAATCCTCCGCTTGTACCCCAGCTTATGATAGGATACCAGCCCTGTCTTTCCCACATAGTGTGGAAGCGTAGTTCTTCGACCACATAGGGGTTTCCCGGAGGTTTAGTCCGCAGTTTTGCCGGTTCTGCGGGATAATGCTGTAACCGCCAGGAGGCACGGTTAATGCCTGCTTTTCTATTGCCCCTCAGGGTATCTACCAGTTCCCCCTGCTCGTCAAAGATGCTGATCTTTACGCCCTTTCTGGGGGGTTTTTTCAGGTAATAATTGATAAAGGCCCGGGAATTGGCCATGGGTCCGCCGGCTATGCTGTGCATGCGGTAGGCGGGACGTGGTTGAAACAGATAGACATCTGATTTCAGCACTTCGTCTGTAAGCTGCTGCAGGGGAGTGATGTCGTCCATTATCCAGAAGCCGCGCCCGTAAGTGGCTACTACCAGGTCGTTGAAATGTTCCT
>JAUWTR010000101.1 GCA_030614645.1 Candidatus Aminicenantota bacterium | reverse complement strand
TTTCCCGATTATTATTGCTTTTTTTCAGTTTGAAACAATTTGGCCCGCTTTTTGGATAATGGTTCTACTCATGTCTATTCAAATGATAATGGGAAACTTAGTTGAGCCAAGACTTATGGGCAGGGGATTGGGATTAAGTCCTCTTGTTGTGCTCTTTTTCCTATTTTTCTGGGGATGGTTATGGGGAATTCCCGGTATGATTCTTTCGGTTCCGATTGCTGCTATTGTCAAGATAATTTGCAGTAATATCGATGAGCTTAATTTTATAGCAGCTTTGATGAGCAAGGATTGACTAATTATCAGCAGGTAAGATGAAAAGTTGCTGGCCGAAAGAATAAGATTCAATCATATTTTCTTTTTATCAGGATTGTATTCGCGGTTAAGGGTTTTAATTTTTTACCCAAAAAACTTTTTATTGCCTTTTGGGCAGCTTTTTGTTCAGCTTCTTTTTTTGAGCTTCCATTGGCCTTGGCTAATTTTTTATTCTGAGAAAAGACCTCGACAACAAATCTTTTTTTATGGTCTGGGCCTTTGGTCGTAACAGTTTTATACAGCGGGGCGGGGAAATTTGCTTTTTGGAGATGTTCTTGTAGAGCTGATTTGTAGTTATTGATCGTAAATTTTACCACATCAACTTTTTTAAAAAGAGAGTCAAGGTGGGTGAATAGGAAATTGCGGGCCGCTTCAATGCCTCCATCAAGATAGATGGCTGCTATTAACGCTTCGAAAGTCCCGGCTAAAATTCTCTTTTTTTTTCCCCCACCGCTTTTTATCTCCCCTTTTCCTAAAAAAATGCTTTTTTCCAGCTTTATTTTAAGGGCAAAATCAAATAGAGTTTTTGTGCTGGCAGCAGCGGATTTGAGTTTAGAGAGGCTGCCTTCAGAAAGTTCCGGGAAAGTTGAGCAGAGAAAATCTACTAAAATAAATCCAAGGATAGAATCGCCCAGAAATTCCAGAACTTCATTATCCGTAATGTCTTTTTTCTGTACTTCATAAGCATAAGAGCTATGAGTCAATGCTTGAGCTAATAGTTTGCCATCTTTAAAATTATATCCGATATTTTTTTCTAATTTTGCTAATTTTGCTTTCATATATCAAATGCTTTGATTTGAATAAATTATATTACCTCCAACGATTGTTATCGCTGGAGCTCCTTTTAGTTTCCAGTCATGAAAGGGGCTATTTTTACTTTTTGATCGGAAGTTATTGACATCAACTTGGATTTTTTTATTCAAATCGAGGATGGTGAGATCAGCATCAGCTCCCGGGCAGATTTTTCCCTTGTTTTTCAGCTTTAATATTTTAGCAGGATTGGTGGAACACATCTCAATTAATCTTTGCAGCGAAATGGTGTTGTTATTAATGAGCCTGTCCAGGAGTAAAGATACTGCTGTTTCCAAACCGTTTATTCCAAATGGGGCGATATCAAACTCAACAGCTTTTTCATCAGGAGAATGAGGAGCATGATCGGTTGCTATTACATCGATAAGGCCTGATTTGACAGCATTTATTAAGCTTGAAACGTCCTTTTTATCTCTTAAAGGAGGATTGACTTTTAGGTTGGTATCATAATTTGCTAGAGAGGAATCATCCAAAATGAGATGGTGAGGAGTTACTTCTGCTGTGACCTTGAGTTTTTTTGCTTTTGCTGCTTTAAGCAGCTCTATGGAACCTTTTGTGCTGAGGTGGGCCAAATGAATCCTGGCTCCGGATTTTTCCGCCAGAATAATATCTCTGGCTACCATAACTTCTTCAGATGAAGCTGGGATGCCGTTTAAGCCCAATTGGCAGGAATAAGGGCCTTCATTCATGACTCCGTTCTCACTTAGGTCAGTATTTTCACAATGGTTGATGATCACAACATCGAACTGCTTGACATATTCTAAAGCGCTACGCATAACTTGGCTGTTGGAAACAGGATTACCATCATCAGAGAACGCAACCGCCCCAGAATCGATGAGCTCTGCCATCTCTGATAGCTCTTTCCCCTTTTGCCCTTTTGTTATAGCTGCTATAGGGAAAATGTTTACCGTCCCTATATTTTCTGCTTCAGAGAGTACGTATTTAATAGTGCCGCTATTGTCGATGACCGGAAAAGTGTTAGGCATACAAGCAATTGAAGTGAATCCCCCTCTGGCAGCTGCAGCTGAACCGGTACGTATGGTTTCTTTGTGCTCTTGTCCTGGTTCACGCAGATGGACATGCATGTCAATAAAGCCGGGAGCTACTACCAGCTCGGCAACATCAATGATCTTAGCTGAGGGAGCGCTTATTTTAGTTTTTATATCTACTATCTTGTTTTTATCTATTAAAATATCAAGGATTTCATCTATTTGAGAGGCAGGGTCGATAACTCTTCCATTTTTAATCAGCAATTTCATGTTCTTTTCCTCCTAACAAAAGATAGAGAACTGCCATTCTTACTGCAACTCCGTTTTCAACCTGCTGCAATATTACCGATTCAGTTGAATCAGCTAAGTCAGTTGAAATTTCAACATCCCGGTTTATTGGCCCGGGATGCATGATTATGGCGTCTTTTTTAGCATTCTGGAATCTTTCTTTGGTAAGGCTGTAAAGGTGTCTGTATTCACGAAGAGATGGGAAAAAGGTTTTATCTTGTCTCTCCAATTGAATTCTTAACATCATTATAACATCCGCTCCCTTAATAGCATGGTCTAGATTGTAATCGATTTTTGCACCTAATTTTGAAAAATAAGGTGGAAGTAGGGGAGGGGGCCCGACTAATATAACCTCAGCTCCCAGTTTTTTTAATAACAGGACATTGGAGCGGGCTACCCTGCTGTGCAGGATATCGCCTGCAATAACGATTTTAAGGCCGGAAAATTTCTTTTTTCTTTGTTTTATAGTAAAGGCATCTAACAGAGCCTGAGTGGGGTGTTCATGGGATCCGTCCCCAGCATTGATAATATGTGAGCTGCAGAATGTACTGATAAAATATGGGCTGCCGGCAAAGGCATGTCTGATAATTATGGCATCGGTATTCATTGCTTCCAGGTTTAATATAGTATCTTTCAGGGTTTCGCCTTTACTCACGCTGGATGATTGTTTGCTGAAGTTGGATATGTCAGCGCTGAGCCTTTTAGCTGCCAGTTCAAATGAACTTCTGGTCCTGGTACTGGGTTCATAAAAAAGGTTTATTATAGTTTTGCCTCTTAAAATAGGGACCTTTTTTACTTCGCGTGATGAAATTTCAGCGAGAGATTCAGCAGTATCCAGGATCGTTGTGATCTCAGAGGCGGATAAGGGTTGAATGCCAAGAAGGTGTTTTTGCTTAAATGCCACTTTTTTCTCCTATTTCATTCCTGCTGGTTCGATAATTATTACTTCATCTTTCTTGTCGATATCTTTAAGCTTGACTCTTACCTTTTCTCTGCGGGAAGTGGGCAGGGATTTGCCTATATAATCGGGCTTAATAGGAAGTTCTCTATGTCCGCGGTCGATAAAAACAAGTAATTGTATTGTTTTAGGACGTCCTAGGTCAATAATGCTGTCCATCGCTGCCCGGATAGTTCTTCCAGTGAATAGAACATCATCGACAAGCAGCACGTCCTTGTCTGTTATTGAAAAATCTATTTTTGTTTGTTTAACTATATGTTTCTCCTTACGCTCGGAAAAATCGTCGCGGTAGAGAGTAATATCAAGAATCCCTATGGGGACTTCAATGCCTTCAAATTTTTCGATCAATTGAGAGATCCTTTTGGCAATAAATACACCCCTGGTTCTGATTCCAATAATAACCAGGTTGTTGAGATCACGGTTTCGCTCTGTGATTTCATTGGTTATGCGGTTGAATGCTCTCTTGATTTTTCCTGAATCCATAATCTTGGCTTTGATTTTTTCTTCCATATTTTCTCTCCTGATATTCATTTAACAATAGATAATACTAAGTAAATGGGAAATAGTAAATAGGGAGACTGAAGTTTCCCCATTTTTTCATGAATAGGTCAGGTTAAAATACTTACGAGCGATTAGTAGATCTTTTTGTATCTGTTGGAATAATTCATTGGGAGATTCGAATTTTATTTCATCCCTGAGTTTTTCTAAAAAAATAATTTTTATTTTTTTCCTGTAAATATCGGATTTAAAGTCAAGAATATGAGATTCTATGTTGATACTTTTCTTCTGAAAAGTAGGGCATTTTCCGATATTCGTAAGAGAGGGGAATCTTCGATTGTTAAGAATAACAGATGTGATAAAAACTCCAAATGGGGTGATATCATTGTCTGTATTCACATTTGCCGTAGGGAATCCAAGGGTTGTTCCTCTGGAATGTCCCTTTATAACTTCTCCCTGGATTTCATATGGCTTACCTAGGAGGAGATTAGCATTTTTGATATCACCCTTTAGGACGAGGCTGCGGATAAGGCTGCTGCTGATGGTCATAGTATTCATAGAAACAGAGGGGATTATGTATATTTTGAGATTATTGGGAGTAGTCTGGGATTTAAGAATAGATATATCGCCAGTTCGATTTTTGCCAAATCGGAAATTATTGCCTACGATAATGGCTCTGGCGTTTAGGGTTTTAATCAATATTTTGTCAATAAAATCTTTGGTAGATAGGCTGGCAAATTTTTTAGTAAATGGAAGGGTGAAAACTGCTTGCACCCCGAAAGCTCGAATGCTTTCTATTTTTTGTTCAAGAGTTTGTAGGAGCTTTATCTGGCCTTTTCCAGAGATTTTTCAGGGATGAGGAGAAAATGTGAGGACTAAGGATAGGAGGTTTTTTTTTGATGCTTTGTTTACTAGAAAAGTAAGGATTTTTTGATGCCCCAGGTGCACTCCGTCAAAATTTCCTATAGATACAGCTGAGCCTTGTTCAAATTGGTCCAGGTCATCAAAGTTTGATAATATTTGCATGGTGATAATATCGGGAAAAAATATTACAATATTAAATGATATTATTCAAGGGAGATGAGAATGAGCGATGCAGAAAAAGCAGGGAAAGAATTTGCAAAGTTAGTCCGGATATTAGATGTATTGCGGGGAGAAAATGGATGCCCCTGGGATAAGGAGCAGGATGAAAAATCAATTGTCGATTATTTTCTGGAGGAGGTCTATGAAGTAGTCGATGCGATTTATGATAGTAACAGCCGTTCTGTGGTAGAAGAGTTGGGTGATGTGTTAATGGAGATTGTGTTTTTATCCCGAATTTTTGAAGAAAAAAATAAATTCAAAATTTCAGAAGTAATTGCAGGGATCAATCATAAAATGGTCCGTCGTCATCCTCATGTATTTGGGCCTAAAAAAATTAATTCCCCAGAGAAAGTAAGTGCTGTTTGGCGGAAGCAGAAGAATGAAGAAAAAAAACGAAAATCTTTATATGAGGGATTGTGTAAAAGTACTCCAGCATTACTCTCTTCGCTTCAAATCGGGTTGAAAGCTTCGGTATATGGATTTGATTGGGATAGTGCCAAGAACACTTTACAGAAAGTGAAGGAGGAGATATTAGAGCTGGAAAAAGCCCTTGAGTCTGGAAAGAAAGAGGATGTGCTGGAAGAGACAGGAGATATCCTTTTTACGTTGGCAAATGTATCCCGTCATCTTGGCATCAACCCGGAAATCGCCTTACGCTGTGCTAATGCTAAATTTATTAAGAGGTTTCAATATATTGAACAAAGATTGAGAGAATCAGGTAAAAAAATAGATGAAGCTTCTATCCAAGAAATGGATAAACTCTGGGAAGAATCAAAGATGAATTAATTTATCTTGATTTTTTACGATGTATTAAGTTAGCTTTTATGAATTCGTCAAGTTCTCCGTCAAGTACTTTATCTACATCCCCGGTTTCTTCATTTGTCCGTAAGTCTTTTATCATCTGGTAAGGATGAAGAACATATGAGCGGATCTGATTTCCCCATGCTATATCTGACTTTGCATCTTCAAGTTTTTCCAATTTTTCATTCTTTTTCTTTTTTTCAAGTTCATAAAGCCTGGACATAAGGACCTTCATAGCGGAAGCCTTATTTTTATGCTGGGACCTCTCGTTCTGGCATTGGACAACAATGTTTGTGGCTAAATGAGTAATTCTTACAGCAGAATCAGTGACATTAACGTGTTGTCCTCCATGTCCTGAGGCGCGGTAGGTATCAACGCGGATATCATCTGGATTTATTTCAATTTCAATATCTTTATCAACTTCAGGATAAGTAAAAACTGCTGCAAAAGAGGTGTGTCGTCGTTTGTTGGAATCAAAAGGAGATATTCTGACAAGGCGGTGGACTCCTGACTCCTGGCACAAATTGCCAAAAGCATAATCACCCCGGATGTGAATAGTAACACTTTTAACTCCAGCTTCGTCCCCGGGAAGCATGTCTAAGACTTTAGATTTATAGCCTTTTCTTTCTGCATATCTGAGATACATTCGCATAAGTATTTGGGTCCAGTCCTGGGATTCTGTCCCTCCGGCCCCGGGATGAATTGTTAAAATGGCATTACGGAAATCATCCTTTTCATAAAAAAGGGCTTCAAGTTCTGCATCCTGAAGATATTTCCTAAAGGCTGCTATACTTTCAGATAATTCTTTTGAGACATTTTCTCCTTCATCACCTAACTCTATCAATACTTCCAGTTCTTCTTTTTTGTCCTTTATTTGGGAGAAAGATGCTATGTTTTTTTCAAGCGGCTT
>JAUWTR010000214.1 GCA_030614645.1 Candidatus Aminicenantota bacterium | reverse complement strand
TTTTTTACCAAATCTAAAATCGAAGCTTTCATTTTTTTCTCCTCATTTTTAATATAACATTTTCAAGTAAATCAGTAAAACCTGGAAAGGCAGGGAAAGCAGGAACTACTTTCCATTTACTATTGTCTATTTACCAAATTTTAACAATGAAAAAGTTTACAATTTGCATTTTACTTTGTATTATATTAATTAACATTTTTAATGAATAGTTCATGTAAGAGGAAGGCCATATGGGAATTTATAAAGACCTTGTAGGAAAAAAGGTTATAATTACAGGTGGGGCCAGCGGAATTGGCTTAGCTACAGCTGAAAGGTTTGTTTCAGAAGGCGCTCGCACAGTGATTTTTGACTGGGATAAAAAATCCCTTGAACAGAAACTTTCTACAAATAATACTCTTGCCGGTGGAGTATATGTTGATGTGAGCAAACCGGAAGAGGTAGAGTCCGCTTTTCTAAAAGCCGATGAAATTCTAAACGGAATAGATGTTTTAATATCCAATGCCGGTATAAGCATCCGTAGTCCATTTTTAAAAATAGATTATAAGCAGTGGTCTAAAGTAATGCGGATTAATTTAGATGGTATGTTTCTGTGCGCTAAAGAAGCTGTAAACCGGATGAAAAAACAGAAATCCGGTGTGATTTTATTCACAGCTTCTACAAACGGTCTGGAAGGACATCCGCTTTATGCTGATTACAATGCCTCTAAAGCAGGTGTTATCTCCCTTGTAAAGACTTTAGCCCTGGAATATGCTCCCTGGCTCAGGGTCAATGCAGTCTGCCCCGGATATGTGCTGACTCCCATGCAAAAAGCAGAATATACTCCGGAAAAGCTGGAGGAACTAAACGAACATATCCCTTTAAAAAGGCAGGCAGAGCCAGAAGAAGTCGCCGGGGTTTTTGCTTTTTTAGCTTCAAAGGAAGCTTCCTTTATTACCGGGCAGGCTTTGCCAGTTGATGGAGGTGAAACAGCGGGGGAACCATTAAGATAGTTATCACGGGGAGAGGAGCTGTGTAATAATCTTAAACTTCCTCATAACACAGGAGGAGCATATAAAGAATGAATGTAAGTCAAAGTGTGCTGAAACTGATTTCTCTGGAAGGTAAAGTAGCTATAATATCCGGAGCAGCCTCTGGTATAGGGAAGGGAACAGCTGAATTACTGGCTGAAGCAGGCGCTCATATTGCAGTACTTGATATTGATAAAGAGAAGGGAAAAGATACTGCAGCAGAGCTTAAAAAGACCGGTAAAAAAGCCGAATTTTTCAAGTGTGATGTCACTTCAGATGCAGAATGTAAAAAAGCAGTCAAAGCAGTTTTTATGACTTTTGGGAAAATCGATATCCTCTTTAATAATGCTGGTATTTCCATTCGGAAAAACACTGTTGACTTAAAAGAGGAAGAATGGGATATTGTCCTTGGAGTTACCCTAAAAGGGGTTTATATGCTGTCTCATCATGTTATTCCGTATATGATAGAAAATAAAGGGGGCAGCATAATTAATGCCGGCTCCGGATGGTCTCTTAAGGGAGGGCCAGATGCTGTCTCATACTGTGCAGCCAAAGGAGGAGTGCTTAATCTGACCAGAGCTATGGCTATAGATCACGGAAGGGATAATATCCGGGTAAATTGTGTTTGTCCAGGAGATGTGGATACTCCTCTTCTAAGGGGAGAGTGCAGGCAGTTAGAAGAAGATATAAAGGAATTCATGGAGGACGCTGCAGACAGGCCTATACGCAGAGTAGGTACTCCAGAAGATGTCGCTCGAGCCGTGCTGTTTTTTGCAAGCGATCTATCCACCTGGGTAACAGGCGCTAATTTAGTCGTAGATGGAGGCGGAATTGCTTAAAAAAAAAAGGAGGTAAACATGAGTAATAAGAAAGATTTTGTCCATCCTTATATTCCAAACTCAGTACCGGAAGTTAAAAAAGAGATGCTCAAATCTATTGGAGTTAAAGATATTGAGGAACTTTATGCCGAGATTCCTGACTCTTTACGGTTTAAAGGAAAAATGGATCTACCTGAACCTTATTTATCCGAGTTCAGGTTAAAACAACATGTAGAGCAGATTCTGGCAAAAAATCAGTCATGTGTTGAGAACATCAGCTTTTTGGGGGGAGGATGTTGGCAGCATTATGTTCCTGCTATCTGTGATGAGGTAAACAGCCGTTCTGAATTCCTGACTGCATATGCCGGGGAAGCCTACGAAGATCACGGCCGTTTCCAGACACTGTTCGAGTATGAAAGCCTCATGGGGGAGTTGCTGGATATGGATGTGGTTAATGTGCCTACTTATGACTGGAGTCAGGCTGCAGCGACTTCCATACGAATGGCAGGCAGGATAACAGATAGGCATGAGATTCTTATTTCAGATACAGTAGCACCGGACCGTTTAGCCATGATTAAAAACTATTGCCAGCCGGTTATGGAGATAACTATGGTAAAGCATATCCCGGAAACCGGCCTTCTTGACCTGAATGACCTCAAAGGCAAAATAAACAAAAATACAGCCGGTCTTTATTTTGAAAATCCTTCATATCTCGGTTTTATTGAAAATAAAGGGCAGGAGCTATCTGATCTTATTCACAAGGAAGGGGGATTATTAATTACAGGGGCCGATCCATCATCCCTTGGAATCCTTAGACCTCCCTCTAACTATGGAGCAGATATCGTTTGCGGTGATATTCAAGGCCTGGGTATGCACCTTAACTATGGGGGAGGCTTGGCTGGTTTTATTGCTTCCTGTGATGATGAAAAATATGTTATGGAATATCCTTCACGACTTTTTGGAATAACTAAAACATCGGTTAAAGGAGAATACGGTTTTGGTGATGTTACCTATGACCGGACATCGTTCGGAGAAAGGGAAAAAGGAAAAGAATTCGTAGGTACTCATTCCGCACTTTGGGGGATCACTGCCGGAGTTTATCTGTCACTTATGGGGCCGGAGGGAATGTATGAGCTTGGAGAGACAATTATTCACAAGGCACGCTATGCTCAGTTGAGATTAAATAAGATCCCTGGTGTTAGAGCACCTGCTTTTAATAGTTCTCATTTTAAAGAATTTGTAGTGGAATTTAATCAGACCGGGAAAAAAGTAGCTGATATTAATTCTGCCTTGCGGGAAAATAATATTTTTGGAGGAAAGGATATTTCTGAAGAATTTCCTGAACTCGGACAAAGCAGCCTTTATTGTGTGACAGAAATAATTGCAAAAGAGGACATTGACCACTTAATAAATACTTTAGAGAGAATTGTTTTAAGAGGAAGGAGTTGACCATGAGCGAAAAAAAGAAAGCTAAAGTAAGAAATTTTCACCAAGCAAAATGGGATGAGCCCATTATCTTTGAACTAAGCCGAAATGGGGAGAGGGGAGTTCTGCCGCCTTCTCCAGAACCAGAGGTAAAAGAGATTACTGGTGATTGTATATCACAACTGCCGGAAAATATGTTACGCATAAAGCCTCCTAAGCTGCCTGAGATATCACAGATGAGAGTTCTTAAGCATTACCTGCGCCTATCCCAGCAGTGCCTGGGAGCAGATTTTAATGTTGATGTAGGGCAGGGGACCTGCTGCGTAAAATATAATCCCAAAGTAAATGAAATAATAGCTTCCTCTCCAAAAGTGACAGAGCTTCATCCTCTCCAGGATGAAAGTACTGTCCAGGGCGCCTTGGAAATAATGTACAAAGTCGACCTTTTTTTACGTGAGATATCTGGGCTTGATAATTTTTCCCTACAGCCAGGTGGAGGAGCTGCTGCAATTTTGGCGATGGCCTCAATAATCCATGCTTATCACAAAACAAGGGGTGAAGCAGCCCAAAGGGACGAGATTATCACAACCATTTTTTCCCATCCTTCTGACGCAGCTGCAGCTGCAGTAAAAGGATTTAAAATTATTACTCTTTATCCCAGTGAGGATGGGCTGGTTGAAGTGGAAGCCCTTAAATAAGCGGTTTCAGAGCGTACTGCCGGCCTGCTCATTACAAACCCTGAGGATACGGGCATTTTTAATCCGAAGATCAAGGAATTTACCCGGATCGTGCATGATGCAGGCGGCCTCTGCGGTTATGACCAAGCTAATGCTAATGGGATTTTAGGAATGACAAGAGCCAAGGAAGCGGATTTTGACCTTTGTTTTTTTAACCTGCACAAAACCTTCGGCTCTCCTCATGGTTGTGGAGGTCCAGCCATCGGAGCGTTGGGAGTCACAAAAGAGCTTAAGGATTATTTGCCTGTCCCAATTGTTGGAT
>JAUWTR010000354.1 GCA_030614645.1 Candidatus Aminicenantota bacterium | reverse complement strand
TTTTTTTCAGCTTCATAAGAAAAATATATTATCCAGGGCTTTCCTTTTATATAATTGAGAGGAAGGAATTCCCAATAACGGCTGTCATAACTATCATCCCGGTTATCTCCCATCACAAAACAATGCCCGGAAGGGACCACAACCGGCCCAAAATTATCACGGATATAATCGTCATAACGATAATAATCATTTTTAGTATATACCTGGATGTCATTATGTATTTTAAAATCCTAAGTAATTGTATTGTAATTTATCCAGACTTGCTTCTCTTTAATCTCTACCTTGTCCCCCTCAAGTGCTATCACCCGTTTGACAAAATCCTTTGTCAGGTCCTTGGGGTATTTAAACACAACTATATCATTTTTTGTAACTTTCTTGGTAGGAAGAATATTCCTTTCCAAAGGGAAGGGCGAATGGCTGTATGCAAACTTGTTAACTAAGAGGAAATCCCCGATAAGCAGGGTTTTTTCCATCGATCCGGTTGGAATCTGGAAGGCCTGGACAACAAATGTTATTACAAAAAATACAAAAATCGCGGTTTCGACAATTAATTCAAAGTATTCGCGGAATGTACTCTGTTTTTTGGACTTCTTTGCTTTTTTCATTATTAAAAGAAATGTATTATAAGGATTCCAGCAAGATAATCAAGCAATAAGGCAATGATTCTTTTAATGAATTACATGCAATATCCGTTTCCACCTTGCTTTGGGAATATAGCTGACCAGCTTTTTAAGCCTCTCTCCAAGGCTGGTTTTTAGGTGAGAATTCTCTTCCGCATTATAAGAAAAATATATCAACCACGGCCTCCCCTTAATTTTACTCAGGGGGAGAAAGCCCCAGTAGCGGCTATCATAACTAGTATCCCGATTGTCTCCCATCACAAAACAATGACCGGGAGGGACAATAACTGGCCCAAAATTATCACGAATCACTCCATTATTGTGGTAATAGTCGTCTCTAGTAAAAGTTTCATTATCTTTGAGGACCTTATATTCTTCTTTAACCAGGCTGTCATTAATATATACCTGTTTACTTTTTATCTCTATTTTATCCCCTGCTATAGCAATGATTCTTTTAACTATAGTTTTTCCATCTTCCTCAAGGGACTTAAATACTACAGTGTCCTTTCTTTCAATATTTTTTCTGGGGAGAATAACATTTTCAAAAGGAAATACAGTCCTGGAATAAGCAAATTTATTAATAATAAGAAAATCACCGATCAGAATGGTATCCTCCATGGAGCTTGTAGGAACCTGTGAAGCCTGGGCGATAAAGGTCATCACAAAAAATACAAATATCATAGTCTCGGCTATAAGCTCAAAATAATCCCGAAATGTACTTTTTTCTCTTACCTTCTTTGCTTTTCTCATAACAATTTTAACCTGAATAATTCATAAATAATGTTGCCGCATCTGCTTCGTTACAGGGTACTTGCAGTGAAGGACCACAGCTTCGCACCCTGCGCCTCGCATCTCCAGCAGCCTCGACTCGTGAATTATCCAGGTAAAGTATTTTATATAAAATCGTAGGGGATAATCAAGTTATCATTCTCCATCATTTATTGAAGCGGAAAAAAATTACATCTCCGTCCTGGATGGTATATTTTTTTCCTTCCAAACGTGCGGCAGCATTTTCACGGGCAGATTGAAAGGACCCATGTTCTAATAAACTATTCCAGGGGATGACTTCAGCCCGGATAAATCCCTGTTGGATATCAGAATGAATTTCGCCTGCAGCTTCTACTGCTGAGATACCTTTTTTTATCGTCCAGGCCTTGACCTCATCTTTTCCAACAGTAAAAAATGTGATCACATCAAGAAGGTCATATGAAGCCTTCAAGAATCTAGGAGCACTGAGTTCTTTTAATCCATACTCATTGAGAAAGAGTTGTTTTTCCTCATCCTCAAGTTCCAGTATTTCCATTTCCACTTTCCCGCAAAAAGCAAGTAAAGGGGTATCCATATTTTTTATTTCAGAAATATCAGTTTCATCAACATTGATCATATGAAAAAGTGGCTTCTGGCTTAAAAATGCAAAACTGCGGCTAAACTTATCTTCAGCTGGACTCAAGTCTGCCTCCCGGATAGGGCTGCCTTCTTCAAGCGAGGATAGGAGGCGCTTCATTAAATCCATCTCTTTTTCCCCTTCAGGATTTTTTTTTCGTTTGAGCTCTTTTGCCAATTTTTCCATTCTCGACTCTACAGACATAAGATCTGCCAGCAGCATCTCTTCTTCCATGGAGCGGATATCATCCTTAGGATCAATTTTGTCTTTGGGATGCGGAATCTTCACATCACGAAATCCACGTACTACATGGGCCAATCCGTCAGCTCTCCTCAAGTAGTCAAGATATGACTCGTTCTTCACATCTCCGAAAGAAACACCTGCTAAATCTGTATACTCAATTACTGCCGGTTTCTTCTTTTTATCGGGATAAAGACTGCAGAGCTTTTCAAAGCGAGAGTCAGGTACTGGACAACTTCTGAGGTTTGGCTCTTTTTTCCCGCTATCATAGCTTTTCACCTCAATCTTCGCACCGGTTAGGATGTTAAATAGAGTTGTTTTTCCGGTTTTTGGGTAACCAAATAAGGTAAAGTTCATCTTTTCCTTTCTTCCTTATTATTATATAGTAATGTATAAACAAAGTCATGGAGGGGAATGAACTGGAGTTCCTCCATTTTTTAAGCTTCTGAGCCTCAAGTAAGAATCAGGTCAGTTGATACGAAAACACGCAGATTTTCCACAGCGTGGAAAATCCGCTCGGATACAGTCTTCGCTCTCTTCTCCTTATAGGAGTAGAACCATGCAAGCTCATCCTTGCTAACGTGTTTCTTAATCATACTGAACTATTCA
>JAUWTR010000374.1 GCA_030614645.1 Candidatus Aminicenantota bacterium | reverse complement strand
TCCTTAGGAATCAGTGTAAACTTTTGATTTAAAAAGATGTATCATAAACATCGACATTTTTTATGAATAGAAAAGGAGGGAAGGCATCATGAAACATTTCAAATTGGTTCTTGCGCTTTTTATCTGCATTGCTTTAATAAGCGCAACTGATTCTACAGCTGAAAAAATTCCTATCAACTTTAATGATTATCACGGATATACGAGTACAGTTAAATATATTAAACAGATAGCACAAGCGTACCCGAATATCACCAAGCTGCTTGAAATCGGCAAAAGCAATATGGGCAGGCCGCTCTATGTGCTTGTTATCTCAAACATGAAAACCGGAAGCACGATCGACTCATATGTAAAACTGCGAAACATGCGCCGGGAAGGGGTCAAAAACGTAACTCCTATGCAGACTTACCAGGGAAAACCCGGGCACTGGATCTGCGCCAGCACGCATGGAAACGAATTCACCGGCACAGAAGTCTGCCTGTATACAATTGATAAACTGGTCTCAGGATACAATGCGGATTCAGAGATAACCCGGCTCATCGACAATAAAACTTTCTATATCTGCCCGGTCGTAAATCCAGACGGATTATACAACAGCATAGAAGGAGGGATTCCCCAGCGATACAACAGTATGAAGCAGGATGACGATGGAGATGGTAAAATAAACGAAGATGGAGGCGACGACCTCAACAAAGACGGACACATAACCCGTTTCCGTTATAAAGACCCCAAAGGTCGCTATGTAATCGATGAGGTCGATTCCCGTTTAATGGTACGGCTTGGTAAGGATGAAAAAACCAAAAAGCAGCGGTATGCAGTGGTTAGGGAAGACAAAGACAATGACGGCGATGGAAAGCGGGGAGAAGATTCTGAACGGGGGATAGATCTAAACCGCAACTTCCCGGAAGGTTGGTTCAAGGATGATGGAATGGCAGGAGGCTCAGGAGACTATCCTACTTCCTCCCCTGAAACACGGGCAATTGCAGAGTTTTTTACAAATCACAGAAACATATTAATGGCTCAATTTTATCATACTTCCGGCGGATTTACATTCAGACCTATGGGAACAGCCCCCCACCCAAAACTTCACCCAAAAGATGTGGCTGTTTTTGACCTGATCATGGGGAAAAAATACCTTGAGATCATCGGAGAAGAAGTGCCGGAAGCCTGGGAAAAACCGGAACTGCTGGATAAATTTAAAGAAGAGCTTAGAAAATCCTCTAAAAACAAATACGCCGCTATGCGCGGGTATGAACTGCCGCGCGGCTGGAGGGTAAGCTATGACGAGATCAAGGACCGCCGCTACAGCTATGGTATGGCAACTGATTGGGCATACATGCAGTATGGAATATATTCTATTACCACAGAGCTTTGGAACCCGAGCCAGGATATTAAGGATTTCCCCCAGTTCAAGGGAAAGGATATTAGACTAAAACAGAGGCGTGCCCTATTAAAATATCAGGACGAAAAATACGGCGGTAAACTATTTTTACCCTGGAAAAAATATAAACACCCCGAACTAGGTGAAGGTGAGATCGGCGGTTGGATACCGAAATATTACGGCAATAACGCCCTGCCGGGAGAGCCCCTCCTAGACGTCTGTGAAAAACACTGGCAGTTCGAACTATTCAGAGCAGGCCTGATGCCGGAAATTGAGATCTCCGATGTAAAAACACGTGTGTTATACACAACAAATAAGGCAATAAAATCTAAAGGAAAATACAAAATAATAGAGATAACCGCTGAGATAGAAAATAAAGGAAAACTGGCGACTCATCTCGCCCACGGAGCTCAGCTTGCCGGAAACAGGGAAGATGTGGTCTGGCTTATCGGCGACAGGGATAAACTTGCTTTCCTTCAGGGGACACCCTTCCAGAAACTGGGAGTACTGGAAGGAGTGCAAAATATTCCCGGGTATGTAGAAAAAAGCAAACCCATAACACAGGAAAGCCAGAGTAGGCGGCGTTGGTCGCGCTATTACAGGCCGCAGTATTACCCCCGGGAGAGCAGGCCGCAGCAGCAAAGGCCGGAGCCTCAGACCATCAAACAGACCGGTCCAAAGCGTACAGTCAAGTGGCTAATTGCCTTGGAGGGGAACACTCCGCTAAAAATAGTGGTAACCTCTCAGAAGGGCGGCACTCAAGTAAAAAGTGTCACAATTCAATAGAAAAGGGGAGACGAAGATGAATATAAATAAAAGCTTAAAAAATATTTTGATTGTTACCCTGGCTGCCTTTCTAATGACAGCCTTTATGTCTCCGGTTTTCGCCCAGAAAAAACTGCAAAAAAGCCCGGGCGGTTACCACGGTGAGCTAGATTTTCCCCTAAGCTGGAGCCGGTATTATTCCTATGCTGAATGGACAAAAATAATGCACGACATCCAGAAAAAGTACCCTCATCTGGCTGATATCGAAAGCATTGGAAAAAGCCGTATGGGCCGCAAGCAATACCTTATAACCATTACGGCAAAATCAAACGGAAAAGACACAGACAAACCAGCTATGTGGGTCGACGGGGCAGTACACGGAAACGAGGTTAATGGTATTTCCTGTTCCCTTTACCTTATGTGGTATCTGCTTACCAGGTATGATTATGACACATATGTTTATAACCTGGTAAATGACTGCACTTTTTATATTCTCCCGGGACTCAATGTTGATGCCAATGAATCATATGTT
>JAUWTR010000140.1 GCA_030614645.1 Candidatus Aminicenantota bacterium | reverse complement strand
GCTTTATAACAGAAAGGAGAGCCCTTATCCAGGCGGCAGTCATCTTCCCGCAGACATTTATCATCCCGGCAATCTTCTTTTTTTGTCACCACATTTTCGCATTTGCTGTTATCATAAAGAGCGGCTAAACGTGAGTAGGATTCTACTGTGCTTGTAGGTATAAAAAGTTTACGCTCAGGGGAATCCGCCAGGGCTACTCCCCCGGAAAAGCGGACAAAGACCAGGTCATTGGAGTGGAGTCGTATTCCTTCCTCTTGCAGCAGCGAAAAGAAGAGTTCTGTCTTTTTTGTGCCTTTAGCGCCCATCAATATCAGGCTGTTGCCGTCCAGGTCTGCAGTCATCCCCCGGATAGCATTGGTGTTAAATATCCTTTCTGACACGTCCATTACCAGACCCAGGGCCAGGCTGCGAAGAGGGGCGTAATTGTCTGTATTGACCAGCACCCCGGTTTTTGTATCCGAGTTATAAAAGGAGCGCGGTTCCCTTCCGGCAATGCCGTCAATAGCGTATATTATGCCGTGGGGTTCCAGGTCGGCTTCAAGCTGGGCGGGATACCAGTTTTCCACCCAGAAATCATAGAGATGGGAGACATTGGTCCTCAGCTGCACGATCACGCCATTGATATTGGCATTCCATTCAAAATAGTTTTCATATCCCAGGAGGGATTCTATTTCCGATATCAGGGCATCACGCATTTGAACAGAGATAGAAGGATCGACCGGAACTGATTTTTTATGACGTGTGATAGTATTGTTCAAGCGAATATGTTTGATCTTTTTTGCTGTTTTTAAACGGCCCAGGGCTTCAGCAATTCTGTCAATTCCTTTTTCCAGGTTTTCCATGGAGGTCGCATATGAAATGCGGATGTAGTCATCAGCGCCGAATGCATCCCCGGGTATAATGGCGACCCTGGCTTCTTTGAGTAAGTAATAAGCCAGACCATAGGAATTGCGGATCTGGGAGTTGTTGAATTCCTTTTCAAAATAGCCGGAAATATTTGGAAAGAGATAAAAAGCCCCCTGAGATTTAAAACAGGAGATCTGGGGAATAGACTGCAGGCGCATTAAAGCATAATTTCTGCGTCTCTGGAATTCAGATACCATCCTGGATACTTCAAACTGGGGGCCTTCTAAAGCTTCCAGGCTGGCTTTCTGGGCGATAGAGCAGGGGTTGGAGATTGTGTGCCCCTGGATCTTTGCCATTCCTTGAATGATCTCTGCAGGCCCAGCAGCATATCCGATTCTCCAACCTGTCATGGAATAAGCTTTTGAAACACCGTTTACAATAATGGTTTTATCCTTAATGTCTTCTCCCAGGGAAGCAAAACTGACAAATTGAAAATCATCATATACTAATTTCTCGTAGATCTCGTCTGCGATCACAAAAATATTTTCTTCCAGGATGATATCAGCCAGGGCTTCAAGTTCGTGTTTTTTATATGCCGCCCCGGTGGGATTTGAGGGATTGTTCAAAATTAAAGCCTTTGTGGAAGGGGTTATAAAGGATTTCAGCTGGTCAGGGGTTATCAGGAATTCATTTTCTTCTTTTGTGGGGATGATCACGGCTTTCCCATTTGCGAGAGATATGGCATGGGGATAAGTGACCCAGTATGGAGAAGGTATAATGACTTCATCCTCGTCATTTATTAAAGCCTGGAGCAAATGATAGAGGGCGCTTTTTGCGCCTGAAGATACGATTATCTCATTTTTATCATATTCAAGACCCAAATCTTCTTTAAAACGCTTAATAACAGCTTTTTTTAATTGAGGAATACCATCGGCTTGAGTATATTTTGTAAAGTTTTCGTCTATTGCTTTTTTGCCTGCTTCTTTAATGTTTTCAGGTGTGGGAAAATCCGGCTCTCCTACACTTAGGTCTATCACATCAATCCCTGCCGCTTTCATTGCTTTGGCTTTAGCAGTGACTTTTAAAGTAGGCGATTCGCCGATTTTATTTGCTTTATCGGATACTGTCATTTTTATTCTCTAATCAAGTTTAGGTTTCTTTTTTGTCTTCAGGATTGAGTTTATTTTTAAAATACTTTTTCAGATCTACCCCAGTTAAAGACTCGACTACTTCCGGCATTTGGGCCAGAATGTCTGCGACCTGGGCTGTAATTTTTGTTGCGCCGGTTCCTTTATCTCCCCCGACAAGTACTATCTTGTCAATTTTTGAGAGAGGCTCTGCGACAGCCCGAGCAATCTCCGGTAGGTTCTGGAGATAGAGTTCAAGGATTGCGGCCTGGTTGTATTTTTCCCAGGCTTGAGATTTCTTGATCATTGTTTCTGCTTCGGCCATGCCTTTTTCTTTGAGTTTTTGTGCTTCTGCCTGTCCTTCAAGCTTTGTTGCTGCAGATTTGCCTTTTGCTTCAGCTTCTATACGGAATGCTTCGGCTTCAGCTTCGGCTTTTATCTGGTATTTACGGGCATCAGCAGGTTTGACAACATTGGCGTCAAGTTCTCTTTGTTTTCGTTTGATCTCCAGCTCTTCTATTTTGATCGCTTCTTGTTTTTCTATCTGTTTGACCAGGGCTTCCTCTTTCTTTATTGCTTTGTTAAGGCGGAACCTTTCAAGTTCATAAGCAAAATCGGCCTCAGCTTTTTTCTTGTTTACAATAACTTGGGATTCGGCTTTTTTAGCTTCATTTTCCCACTGTGATTTTGCGATAAGGGCGTCGGCATTAAGGCGGGCGATCTCGCCTTCTTTCCGGGCTAGAGAGGATTTGACAATTGCTTCTTTTTCTGTTTCAGCTTCTGCAATAGTAGCGTCACGCTTAGCCGCAGCAATGTGGGGTTTTCCAAGTGCATCTAGATAGCCCTGGGTATCACTTATTTCTTTTAGGGCAAAGGAGAGTAATCTTAATCCCATTTCTTCAAATTCTTTTTCTACCACCTTGGTGACTTTTTCTGCGAATTCATGTCTTCCACGGTAAATGTCTTCAACTGTCAAAGTTCCGATCACTGCCCGCATCTTTCCATCAAGAATAGTCTGGGATACTTCGCGGATACCTTCTTTTCCGGAACCTAAAAATTGTTCTGCAGCTAGGGTTATGGAATATTCATCGGATTTTATTTTAACTTGGGCTGAGGCGTCAGCCATAATAAGGATGCCGCCGTGAGTCAAGACCTCTGGAGTTTTTATGCTTAAATTAATAACGTCTATAGGAAGGATATCTACGGTTTCGAGCAGGGGCCAGACAAATGTTCCTCCTCCAAGCCTGTACCTGTAGCCGATTTTTAATTTGGTGCCATCGGGTTTGAGTGTGCTTTTTTTACGTCCTCCAGATATGATCAATACTTCATTGGGCCCGACTTTTTTATATTGTTTTGAGATAAGCAGGGTGATTAAAAAGAGAACGACTGCAATTATTCCTATTAATACTAATGTGGAGACTAAATTCATCCTAACCTCCTTAAATGAAAGAGTAAATATATTAACTTTATATTTGAATATTATCAAGAGAAGAAGTCAAGGAGTCCCCTCCCCAATTTTTTCTAAGCTTCTGAGCCTTAAGCAAAAATCAGGTCAGTTGATACGAAAACACGCAGATTTTTCCCAGCGCGGAAAATCCGCTCGGATACAGTCTTCGCTCCCCTCTCCACTCTGGAGAGGAACCGTGCCCGCTCATCCTTGCTCACGGGTTTCTTAATCAATTAACCTAATTTTTTTTTAAAATAAGCGATCGTTTTTATCAATCCTTCTTCCAGATCGATTTCCGGCTTCCAATTAATTTTTTGTTTAGCTAAAGATATATCCGGACAACGGCGGACCGGATCATCGGGGGGGAGAGGTTTATGGATGATTTTGGATGAACTTTTGGTA
The DNA here is from genome assembly GCA_030614645.1 of Candidatus Aminicenantota bacterium. Taxonomy (GTDB): domain Bacteria; phylum Acidobacteriota; class Aminicenantia; order Aminicenantales; family Aminicenantaceae; genus JAUVXM01. The sequence goes on along the minus strand of JAUWTR010000140.1, from coordinate 1,738 downwards.
AGCATCAGGATTTTTTCTGCAAGTTCGATAATAGTGAATTCATCAGGGTTCCCTAAGTTTAGGGGCGTTGTGATGTTTTCAGATTCCATCAAAGCAGTTAGGCCTTTGATTAAGTCAGAAACATAACAAAAGGATCGGGTTTGGTTTCCTTTTCCATAAACAGAAAGGGGCTCTCCCCTGAGTGCCTGGACAATAAAGTTACTTATAACTCTGCCATCGTTAATTGCCATACGGGGGCCGTAGGTGTTAAAAATACGAGCGATCCTGATTTGCACATTGTTCTGACGGGAATAGTCCATGGTAAGAGTCTCAGCAATTCTTTTTCCTTCATCATAACAGCTGCGGAGACCGATGGGATTGACATTGCCCCAGTAATCTTCTGTTTGTGGATGGACTTCCGGGTCTCCATAAACTTCGGAAGTGGAGGCAAGCAGGATGCGGGCTTGTGTTCTTTTGGCTAAACCCAGCATGTTAATAGTGCCCATTACATTGGTCTTGACTGTTTTTATAGCATTGTGTTGATAATGGATGGGTGAGGCCGGGCAGGCGAGATGATAGACCTTGTCCACTTCCGCAAAAAAAGGATGGATTATATCATGACGGCTGATTTCAAAATAAGGATGGGAAAACAGGTGGCGGATATTGTCTTTGTTTCCGGAAAAGAAATTATCGATACAGAGGACATCTGCGCCGTTATTTAGCAGGAATTCGCAAAGGTGACTTCCTAGAAAGCCTGCTCCCCCTGTTATTAGGATATGATTCATTTCACCCTCCTCTTTAGCCTTGTATCGACATTTTTTATGAATTGTAGGCCATAAATAGCATACTCTTTCTCTTAAGAACCTCTTTCTGCACCTGGATGAGTTCTTTTATGCCCTTATCCGCAAGGGTTAACAGAGAATCGAATTCTTTTTTTGAAAAAGGTTTTTTTTCAGCTGAGGCTTGTACTTCGATTATTTCACCCAAGTCAGTTTCCACAACATTCATGTCGGTTTCTGCATGTGAATCTTCAAGGTAATCCAAGTCAAGCAGAGGCTTACCATCGACTAAGCCCACACTAACAGCGCCGGCTAGGTTTTTGAGAGGCATTTGATCCAAGACTTCGTCGTCCATCAATTTTTTTAGTGCCAATGCCAGGGCCACACTACTGCCTGTGATAGCTGCACATCTGGTGCCGCCGTCTGCTTGAAGTACGTCACAGTCTATTATGATAGTCCTTTCTCCCAGGTCTTTAAGGTTAATGATTGCTCTCAATGAACGGCCGATAAGCCGCTGTATCTCCTGAGTTCTGCCCGAGATTTTTTTAGGAGCTCTTTCGCGGCTAGTCCTTTTATTAGTTGCGCTTGGGAGCATGGCATATTCGGCAGTGACCCAGCCTGATCCTTGGCCTTTAAGGAAAGGAGGAACTTTATTTTCGACTGTAGCTGCAATTATTACCCTGGTCTTTCCCATTTCTATTAGAACAGACCCGTCAGCGTGTTCAAACTGGTCAGGGATGATGTTGACTTTACGTAATATGTTAAAAGAGCGTTTATTTGTTCTCATTTGTCACCATTCATAAGAATTAGCAAGTATGGAAATACTATAATAAAAGATGGTGAAAATGACAAGTATGGATATTTAAAGGGCAAGAATCAGGTTAGTTGATGTAAAAATAAGCGGAGGCAAAGATAAATCTGATTGTATGGATACGCTCGCTTCAGATTTTTAACGCCATTCTTCTTCGTTTTTCTCGGCG
>JAUWTR010000129.1 GCA_030614645.1 Candidatus Aminicenantota bacterium | reverse complement strand
GAAGCGAGCGTATCCATACTCTCAGCTTTATCTGCTTCTTATCTGCTTATTTCTTGTGCGAGTATTCATTATTGCAAAAAATAGGAAGGGATTTCCCCGCTGGGGGAAATTCCTGTCTTTCGTAGGGACTTACCTGTGTCCATGCCTTACAACTTTTATAAGTTTGAAAAATTAGGGGAAATCCTTATGTAGTATAGCGTTGACAAGGCAAGGCTCATAACTTAAAATTCATTTTGTAATTATAATGACAACATTTGGACAAGATCTTAAAAGGGAGCGTGAATTAAGGGGAATATCTCTGAAAGAAATTACGGATTTTTCTAAAATCAGCTTAAGATTTTTCAAGGCTTTGGAAGACAACCGGCTGGACATTCTCCCAGGAAAATTTTTTACCCGAGGCATAATCCGAACATATGCAAAATATCTTGGGTTGGAAGAAGAAGCAGTTTTAAATCAATATTATGAAACAATACAAAACCAGGATAAAAAGAACAAAGGCAAAGTATCAAAAAAAGAGTCAACGCCAGAAACTTCAAAAAAAAAGCGAAAAATCATTAGTTTTTCAATTTTTGTCATATTTGTTCTGGTCATATTACTCTCTCTGTTTTTTTTATTACAAAAAAAGAAAGGCAGCTCATTAGATATAACTTCACTCCCTCACCCGGCTATCACACTCATGCCGGAAGAAATGCCGCCTCCCATTCATGAACCAAGAGAAGAAGAGATGAAAGAACTACACATTAAACTTATTTTTCATCAGGAAACCTGGATCCAAGTTTATGCTGACGGGAAAATAGAATTAGATGACCTTATGTCATCCGGCCAACAGGCTGAAATCACGGCATCTGAAAATCTGCTTATCAACCTGCGCAATGCCGGCGGTTTAACATATTTTATAAATAACAGACAGGGCAAGCCTTTTGGCAAGCCTGGGGAAAACATAAATTACATTCGCATCACCCTTGATAATTTTGAGGAGTTTTTAAAATAATTTTACCTGAAAAAATGGAACGCACCAAGCGGAAAGGGCCACGTGTAATCGGGGCAATTATTGTTATCCTTATCATTCTCTTTCTCTCAATCGAATTCCTGATCCGGGAAGCCCAACAATTCTCTCCTACTTCAGTAACAAACATCCTCTTACTTTCACTTCAGATCATTGTCCTTCTTCTTGCTCTTATCCTGCTTTTTGTTTTAGGGCGCAACTTAGCCAAACTCTATCTTGAGAGAAAACAAAAAGTCCCAGGAGCTCATTTTAAAACCAAACTGCTGTTATTTTTTATTTCTCTTTCTCTGATTCCCACACTTCTGCTTTTTATGTTTGCGTCTGACCTTATCAACAGGAATATTGAACAATGGTTTCAAACCCCTATAGAAAAAATCCTGGCCGATACAAACAGCCTGTCAGAAGGATTTTACCAAAGTAGCGAAGAAATTACTTTACATTATGCTCAACAGCTAAGCCAGAGGATACAAAGTCAGAAACTTTATGACCCAAAAAATCGCACACCCCTAATGAAGTTTGTCAGTGATAAACTAAAGGAATATAAAGTCGATGAGATAATCATCTTTCTGGATGATGTTGAACTATTTTCTTTTATGAACCCTGACCTACCCCTTCAGCATTACCAGAACTTGAATATAAATATCGTTAAAAGAGCTCATCTGGGAGAAAAATTCAGCACTATTGAAGATATGGGCATAGGAGAGATGATCCGCAGGGGAGTCTCCTTTAATATCCCTGACATTGGAAATTTACTGGTCGTAGCCGGAAAATTTCTCCCTCAAAATTATGCTCAAAAAATCAATAATATCACAGCTTATGTCCAAAAATACCACCAAGGAAAAACCAATAAAGATCCGGTCAAAACACTTTATTTGATGATGCTGATCTTTGTAACCTTATTAATAGTCTTTGCCGCCTCATGGATAGGATTTCATCTTGCCAAAGGAATCACGGTTCCAATTGAAAAACTTGCTGAAGCTACTAAAGAAGTCTCAAAGGGCAACCTGGATGTCAAAGTAGAGGACACTGCCTCAGATGAAATCGGTACTTTTATTGAATCTTTTAATCAGATGATATCTGATTTAAAAACAAGCCGGTATAATATTGCCCAGAAAACATCTGAATTAGAAGGAAGAAGGCAATATATTGAAACAATCCTGGATAATATTACAACCGGTGTGATCACATTAGATGCAGAGAACAAAATCACAACTATTAATCCTTCAGCCCGGAGTATGCTGGGACTGCCAAAAAACGATCTGGTCGGAAAAAATTTCCAGGAGGTCCTTAATCAACCAAAATATTCACAAATCGTCCATTACATCCGCAATGGGATCCAAAATGAACACCAGGTATCCGATAAAGAAATAAAAATCAATCTCGAAAACCAAAACGTAACTCTTGCTCTTACCCTATCTCCCTTAAAAAAAGAAGACAAAGAGTTTTCCGGGATGATAATAGTGCTTGATAACCTTACCCAGCTTATCACAGCCCAAAAAATCTCTGCCTGGAAAGAAATGGCACAGCGCGTCGCCCATGAAATAAAAAATCCTCTTACACCCATCCAACTTTCTGCAGAAAGAATCATAAAAAGAATCAAAAAAGACAAAAATCAATCAGATAATGCTCTAGAAGAAGGCGCTAATACAATTGTTCAAGAAGTAAGAACTATCAAGTCCCTAATAGATGAGTTTTCAAACTTCGCCCGCATGCCCAAAATCCAACGCCAACCCACTGACTTTCATAAGATCATACAACAGGCTATTACCCCATTTAGGGGAATTTTTACAGAAATAAAATTCATCACTTCATTAGACGAAGATGTTCCATCTCCGGTTAAAGTAGATCCGGAACAGATGAGGAGACTCTTTATTAATCTAATAGACAATGCAATCGATGCCATGAATAAACAGGGAGAAATAAAAATTCAGACTTCCTTTAATATAAACAGACGTGAGATAAAAATTGAGGTTTCCGACACAGGCCCTGGTATCCCAGAGGAAGATAAAGCAAAACTATTTCTGCCTGATTTTTCTACAAAAAAGAAAGGAACGGGATTAGGCTTAGCTATCGTCAGCCAGATCATTAGCGAGCATAATGGGATAATCCATATTGAAGACAATCGGCCTCTAGGAGCAAAATTTATAATACAGGTGCCGATATGATAAAAGACAAAATTCTGATTATTGACGATGAATCAGGCATCAGATCCTCTCTAAAAGGGATTCTTGAAGATGAAGGATATGAAGTAAAAACCGTTGACACAGGGGAAAAGGGATTAACAATAATCAAAAATGAGAACTTCAACCTCGTCTTCCTGGATATATGGCTTCCAGAAATCAACGGCATAGAAGTCCTGAAAAAAATGAAATCGTTCAAAGAAGATACCCAAGTAATAATGATCACTGGACACGGTTCAGTTGAATCAGCTGTCAAGGCCACAAAGTTAGGCGCATTCAATTTCTTAGAAAAACCCCTCTCCCTTGAAAAAGTTGTATTGACAGCCAAGAATGCTTTGAGACAAAAAGCACTTGAAGAAGAAAATATACAATTGCGGGGCAGAATCAAATCCCATTTCCAACTAATAGGAAAAAGTCCAGCTATTAAAAACCTAAAACAGCAAATTCAGACAACAGCCCCTTCAAACGGCCGAGTACTTATCACCGGGGAAAACGGAACTGGAAAAGAACATATCGCCCGCCTAATCCACCAGCAAAGTCCAAGAAAAAACAAACATTTCATCCAAATCAATTCTGCAGCTATTCCGGATGACCTGATTGAAAGTGAACTTTTTGGATATGAGAAAGATGCCTTTCCAAATGCAAGAAAAGATAAACAAGGGAAAATGCTGATAGCTGATAAAGGGACCCTTTTTCTTGATGAAATCGGAGAGATGAGCCTTAAAACCCAGGAAAATCTTGTCCGGTTTCTGGAAACTGGAAAATTTCAACCTTTAGGTTCTACCCAATCTATTGCAGTTGATATCAGGGTAATCGCATCAACGGATAAAAATATCCGGGAGTTAGTTACCCAAAATAAATTTCGGAAGGATCTATTCTTTAAACTTAATGTCATTCCCATGTTTATCCCTCCGCTTCGGGAAAGAAAAGAAGATATTCCCCTCTTAATTAACTATTATCTAGAATACTTTTCCAAAGAAACCGGCAAAAAACAAAAATCTATGAACAAAGAAGCAATGAAAGCTTTTATTAATTATTCCTGGCCGGGGAATGTAAGTGAACTTATTAATGTAATTGAAAGATTCGTTATAATGATCAAGGAGGATGAGATTAAATCATCCCATCTCTTCCTCCTGGTAGAACCAAGAGAAATCCAGTTCATGCCAGGATTTAATAAAAACTTCCCCTTAAAAAAGGCTAGAGTACAATTTGATAAAGAGTTCATTCATAAAGCTTTAATCCACAATGATTGGGATCTTCCCCGTACCGCCCAAGAGCTTGAAATTGAACAAACTACCTTAGAAGCCAACATCAACAGGCTTGGCATACAGTTTTCTAGCTAACCTGAATTATTCATAGCAGCAATTTACTCACATATCATTTTATGATATTGTGAGAGGCGAAGTAGGAAATGAAAATGAAAGTTGAAGCTTTACGCCTAATTATCAAATCTGCACAGAAATTCATCAATATAGGCTCATTGACCAGGCTTTGGAACCTGATTAAAAATTTACATCCGTCAGAAATATCATCCATGATGGACCACCTTATCATCAGTAAAAAAATTATCCTGTTTAACACCCTTTATGATGAAGATATAGAAAAGGCAGCTGATGTCCTAGCTGAACTGGAGCCGGAAGATTCAGTTGCAATCCTAGAGAAGCTTCAAATAGACAAAATATCAGGCTTGTTTCAGATAACTCCGTCTGATGATGTTGCTCCCATCCTGGAATTGCTTCCAGAAGACATTAAAGAAGCCGTCCTGGTATCTATGGAAGAAAAACCTACCGAAGATGTCATGGGACTCCTTGATCATGAAGAGGAGACCGCAGGTAGGATTATGTCCCCGGATTTCTATGCGCTTAACGAAAACACAAATGTATCCGACGCCATCACAGCCATGCAGCTAGAAGGGGATGTAGAATCTGCTTTTTATGTTTATGTTGTTGATGATCAATTACATCTCAAAGGAGTGGTATCTTTAAGACATTTCCTTTTTTCCCCTCCAAATACGCCTCTAAAAAACATCATGACAAAGGAAGTAATAAGCGTTCACACTGATACTGACCAAGAGGATGTTGCCAGGCACGTCGCAGATTATAACCTGGTAGCTATCCCAGTCGTCGATTCAGAGAATATACTTGTCGGAGTTGTTACAGTTGACGACATTATCGATATTATTGACAAAGAAGCAACCGAAGATATGTATAAAATGGTATCCTTGGATACAACTGACAGGATCCAGGACAGCTCGTTAAAATCAATCAAGAAACGACTGCCTTTTCTGCTGCTAAGCCTATTAACCGCATCCCTAGCTCCCTTTGTCGTAAGCCATTTTACCGGCACTTTACAACAGGCTATTACTTTGGTTGTATTTATGCCCCTGGTAGCTGCTCTAGGAGGTATTGCTGGAAACCAGACAATCGCCATTATTGTGCGTGAGATCGCTATAGGCCAAACAGAATGGATATCAGCCAGAAAAGCCTTAGGTAAGGAATTATTGGTTGGTATCGGTAATGGACTTGCTATTGGATTAATTACTGGGGCAATATCCTTTCTTTTGAGTGGCAATCCTTATCTGGGATT
>JAUWTR010000220.1 GCA_030614645.1 Candidatus Aminicenantota bacterium | reverse complement strand
CAGTGAAATACCACAGCTTCATCCCCGGCGCCTCGTATCTACTGCAACCTCGACTCGTGAATAAATCAGTCCCTGAATTATTCTTGAAAAATATGAATGTTAATGATAACTCTTAAGAAAAAAATATTCTACAAATAAACAAGCTTGAAAAAGATTTATTTTTACACTATATTTCATACTTGGGAGATTTTTGAATTATGGATATATCGGAGTTTATAAACAAAAACAAAAAAATCTGTATTGTCGGTTTGGGATATGTCGGCCTTCCTCTGGCAGCAGTAATGGCGAGAAAATATCAGATTGTCGGGTTTGATATTAATTCTACCAGAATTTCAGAGTTAAAAGCAGGGGAAGATAAAACGAATGAAGTGAGCTCTGAAGTACTTAAGAACGTGGGTATAGAGTTTACTGATGATGCGAAAATGATCTCAAAATGCAGTTTAATAATCGTTGCGGTCCCAACCCCGATCGATAAATTTAAGAAGCCCGATCTTACTCCTTTAGAAAAAGCTACTGAAACAGTAGGAAAAAATTTAACCAAAAATATGGTTATTGTATATGAGTCAACAGTTTATCCTGGTGTTACCGAAGATATTTGTATCCCGATACTGGAAAAAGAATCTGGGTTGTCCTGGAAAAAAGATTTCCATGTCGGTTATTCCCCAGAAAGAGTCAATCCTGGAGACAAAAAACACACTATTGATAAAATAAAAAAAGTGGTCTCAGGAGATAGTGCTGAAACGATAGCTTTTCTCAAGATGATATACGGATCTGTAATAACTGCTGGTATTCATTTGGCCCCGACTATCAAGACTGCTGAGGCTGCTAAAGTAATAGAAAATACTCAGCGCGATTTAAATATTGCTTTGGTCAATGAGCTTTCTCTTATTTTTGGGCGGATGGATATTGACACTCTGGATGTTCTCGCAGCAGCGGGGAGTAAATGGAACTTTTTAAAATTTTTACCTGGACTTGTCGGGGGCCACTGTATTGGAGTCGACCCATATTATCTAACGTTTAAAGCGGAAAGTATCGGTTATCATCCGCAGATAATTCTGGCAGGGCGCAGAATAAATGATAATATGGGAAAGCATGTAGCTGAAAATACAGTGAAGAACCTCATACAAGCCGGGAATCTGGTCAAGGGCTGCAAGGTTTTAATACTGGGTTTAACATTTAAAGAAAATATCGGGGACATACGTAATACCAAGGTCGTTGATGTCTATAATGAATTAAAAAAATATGGGATAAATGTATATGTTCATGATCCCTATGTTTTGAAGGAGGAAGTAAAACAGGCCTATGGAATAGATATGATCCCGGGTATTGAAAACAATGCACCTTACGATGCGGTCATTATTGCTGTTAACCATAAGCAATATCTTGAAGAATTGAATTATGAGAGAATGATAGAGTTTACTAGAGGTGATAATCCCATTCTTATTGATGTTAAAGGAATTTTTAATAAAAAAGAAGCAGAAGACAAAGGATTCCTTTACTGGCGGCTGTAAAAAGAGGAGGAGGATTTAAATTGAAAAAATATGCTTCCCTGTTAGTTGCCTTACTTTTAAGCGTAATCCTTTTTTCTAAAGACCAGCAGCACGAAGTTTCTGTAATCAATGTTGTTGTTCCGGTTAGAGTGTTTGAGGAGAATAGGTTTGTCGCAGACCTTACTAAAGAGGATTTTGAAATATATGAAAACGGCATACTACAGAAAATTGAAGCTTTATATCTTGTAAACAAGGAGCAAATAGAAAGAAAGGAAGCTGTTATGGATTTTGAGCCGCAGCTTTTAAGAAACTATTATCTTATCTTTCAGATATCAGAATATAATCCCAGGTTTAATGAAACCATTGACTATCTTTTTGAAAAAGTGCTTCTTCCGGGGGATACGCTTACTATTATGACTCCGATGGGAAATTATGTGCTTCCCAATAAAGCTTTGAAAATAAAATCCAAAGAGAGCCTTTCAAAGGAGATGAAGAGCATTGTAAGGAAAGATACCCTTACAGGAGCAGCCAATTACCGCAGCTTGCTTACAAATCTGCGGAGGTTGGTTCGTTCTATTTCTGCAGCCGGCGGAGTCGAAGCTGACGGTGCTGTTGCAACTGACATTGACTCTGACTCGGTTTCAACTGCCTTTGGTTCAAGCCGGAACCTCGGCTTTTTACTGGCTTCATACAGGTCTACTTTGCAGAATTTAGACAAATTAAGGCTTATTGATGAAAACAAGTTCATCCAATTTGCCCGCTCTATTAAAAGACTAAAAGGCCAAAAAAATGTGTTTTTTTTCTATGAGAGGGAATTCAGGCCGGAGATCAGTGATAGAATTCTTGGTCAGATGATGAACCGCTATCAGGATGAGCCCAATATTCAAGGCGATCTTCAGGACCTTTTTCAATTTTACCAACGTCATGTGACTTTAAATGTCGGAAAAATCCAGCAGATTTTTGCGGATGCTTCCATAATTTTTAATTTCATATTCATTACTAAAGACCCCGGTGTATTCTCGGGGATAAATATGCGTGAGCAGTCAGAAGATGTGTTCAATGTTTTTACTCAGGTAGCAAGGGCGACAGGAGGGATAGTAGATAATTCGCAAAATCCGGCTTATGCTTTTACCAGCGCTAATAGGTTAACAGAAATATATTATCTTTTATATTATACCCCCGCAGATTATCAGGAAGAAGGTAAGTTTAAAAATATCAAAGTTAAAGTGAAGGGTAAAGATTATAACATTTCTCACAGATTTGGTTATATTGCCGGTTTAAAATGAATTTAATTATCAGTCTGTAAACATGCTGACCTCTAAGGAGATTTTTGGTGAGAAAGATAACTGTAATAATATTTTGTGTTTTTCTGTCATATTTGCTAATTTTCAGCCAAACAAGAAATAAAGAAACCACAGCTTTAAAAATTGACAAACCCATTAATATAGACGGTCTATTAGATGAGCCGGTCTGGAACAATGTTTCAAATGCAATAGATTTCCTGCAGATCCATTCAGATAGAGATAATCCTAAAGAAGTAAGCACAACTGTGAAAATTCTTTATGATAATGAATTTTTATACATTTCCTTTTACTGCTATGACTCTGAGCCTGAAAAAATTTTTGCTGACGTCAAGGAACGGGATAAAGATATACGACTTGATGACTCGGTTTATGTTCTTATCCGCGCTGGATTTGATCTGAATAATTTTTATTATTTCGGGACTAATATGTTAAGCGCTCAGTTTGACGGGAAGATAAGCAGGGATGCGCTTTCTGTTGTTCCCCAATGGGACGGAAAGTGGGAGGCTGCCGGAAGAATGGGGGCTTTCGGCTGGAGTGTAGAGATAGCGATCGACCTTAGCAGCCTTGGATATAGACCGGAAAAAAATATTTCCCTGGGCCTCAGTTTGTCCAGAATTGTTCCCCGTCTTGATAGTATTTTTCAAAAAGGTCCACTTGATCCTGCTTTTAAAGTAGAGGAGATGGGAGATTTACAGATGCTTGAGCTGAATAGGTCGATAAAAAAAGCGGAGCTGGTTACTCATTTAATAACCGCAAAGGAAACAGACGAAAAAATTATGCACGGCGCCGGCCTTGATTTCAGCTACTCCTTTAATCAATTGACATCTGCCCGCACAGTGATCAATCCTGAATTTGTAACTGTGGAACCTGACAATGAGGTGGTGAATCTGTCAGCCTACGAACTATATATCCCGGAGAAAAGATATTTTTTCCAGGAAATACCGGGGAGTAACCAGCAGAAATTTGGACTTTTTTATTCTAAGCGGATCGGCGATATTGATGGGGGCGTAAGTCTGCAGGGAAAATCCGGGTCGTTTGAATACTCCGGGATGAGTGTTATCTCTAATAAAGATGAGTCAAATGATGGAAGCCGGGCAAATTATTCGACTTTTAACCTTAAAAAAGAGTTCTACAATTCCTCTTTCCTCAGCCTTACCGCCTCCAATAAGCGGGTGGGAGGAAAAAACTACGGAGCTGCAGGTATTGATGCGGGAATATTTTTTAGCAATAAGTTCAAGCTCTCCGGCCGGTTTGCTGCCAGTTATGGAGATTACAAAGATAATTTTGCTTTTTCTATAGGTCCGGTTTATGATTCAGGTACTTTTCATGCTCATCTCAACTATATTCAGTTAGGTGAGCATTTTGGAGAAAACGTT
>JAUWTR010000320.1 GCA_030614645.1 Candidatus Aminicenantota bacterium | reverse complement strand
TCCTTATCTTTGACTGTGTATTTTTTAAAACTTTAGGTCTGGCCTCAAGCTTTGCCACAGAATATACCTTGCCGCTATGGAGAGCCTTTATCCCGATTCTACTACTTATTAAAACACTTACTTTTGAACGTGGGATAGTAACTGCTACCTTCCCGCCAGACACCAATTGGTAGTAACTTCTCTTATAGGAAAATGCCGAACCGTTATCGATCTTTCTTAGGATCTTGCTACATAATATATAATCAATATTGATACCTTTGCCGGGTTTTCTAAATACAGATTCTCCCATAGGCACAACTGAAAATCTTTTGTTAAACTTTTTTATATATTTTTTCATAAACTCATTTGCACTACCTATGTCTTTTATCCCATGTAAGATAAATTCTTGGACCAGTCTGTCCTGCAGGGTCCCCCATAATCTTTCTATCCGTCCTTTCACAAAGGTTGTCAACTACATTCCGTGCTGAAGGTAGGAAAACATTTAAAATCACCCACCCATTCATTCCCCAGTACAAAAATGAGCATGAATTTGTAGAACGAAGGCTGGCCTGGGGCCAGGACAGGGTAGTATATTTTAAAAAAAATGGTGATTTAGCCACCATACCTACCTCATGGACCGATGTAGCAGAGCATGATCTATTTAATCAGCAAGCAGCAGGAAGGTGTAATTTTAGATACGCTGATTTAGTGGAGCTGGCTAAGATACTGAAATACCTGAAAAAACATAAATAGCGGTGTTAATTTAATTATGCCTTTATGTTAATTATATTATGTCACTATGAATATGAATTAAATAACAACATTGTAGAACAGTTAGCCTTGGAAAAGGCTTATACACAGGATAAATTGATAGATAATGATAATATTAGCTACTTGACAAATAATTTTTATGTGGCATAATACACTTAACATAATTTAGGAGGTGATTGTATGGAAGGTAGAAAAAGAGATGCAGTTAAAAGGCGAGCTCTGGATCAAAACGATACACTTAATAAAAATGCGGATAAGGTGACCGACCCTAAATTTAAAAATGTAGCATTCTTTGATCCGGATGACATCGTGCAGGTCAAATATGAAATGCTGCGCTCCGTCCAAAAAGATGGAGCCGCTATCCAGCAGGCATCTAAAAGCTTTGGTTTTTCAAGGATAACCTTTTACAAGACCGGCAAGGCATTTAATGAAAATGGGCTGGCGGGGCTTATTCCCCAGAAAAAAGGGCCGCGCCGTGCCCATAAACTGACCAGAGAAGTCATGGAGTTTGTGGACCGGCTCCTGGAGCGGAAACCGGGGATAAAATCAGATGGGATAAGACAGGAGATCAAGGACCGCTTTGACCTTACGGTCCACAGGAGAAGTATAGAAAGAGCGATCAATAGAAGTAAAAAAAAACACCCTGAAACCTAAAATGATGATCTTTGACTCCAAATATCTGATTTCTGTTTATGAGGAGCTCCGCTCCTGTGTCCTTGGCGGCCACTATGCATTCACCCGGCCGCCGGGGCTGGATCTTTTTTTAAAAAAGGGATTTCTAAAATGGACCCAGGTACAGAAAGAGGCCGAGGTTCGGGCAAGACCCACAGGGGAGCCAGCAGTTGCAAAAGAAACAGGATCTTTATCCTGTGGCATAGAGCAGGAGATAACACTGATTTTAGCAAATATGATTTTAGAAAGGACCGGTAGTGTATCAGCTTAACAGCCAAAAACTAAAAGCAACCCATCTTGAGCGCAGCGCATATCTCTATATCAGACAGTCAACGCTGCGCCAGGTATATGAGAACACTGAGTCCACCAAGCGCCAGTACGGGTTAAAGCAGAAAGTACTGGTTCTGGGGTGGTCCGGTGATTTAATTATTACAATTGACAGCGATCTGGGTAAGTCAGGCACATCTTCCGATAATCGCCAGGGGGTTAAAAAGCTTGTATCTGAGGTAGGTATGGGACATGCCGGCCTGGTAGCAAGCCTGGAAGTTTCAAGGCTATGCAGAAACAGCTCAGACTGGGCAAGGCTTCTTGAGATATGCGCACTAACAGATACCCTTATCATGGATGAAGATGGGATCTATGACGTAAATGATTTTAACGACAGGCTGCTTCTGGGGCTAAAAGGCACTATGAGTGAGGCAGAGATGCATTTTCTCTACTCACGGATGAGGGGAGGGACAATCTCTAAAGCTAAAAGAGGAGAGCTAAAATGGGTGCTTCCTATCGGATATGTATATAACGGGGATGACAAAATAGTAATGGATCCAGACATTGCCATACAGAATGCTGTAAATGTATTTTTTCTAACCTTTAAACGGACCGGCTCTGCAAGTGCTACAGTAAAAGAATTTAACAAAAAGGGGCTTAAGATGCCTATCCGGTTTCGCACAGGCATAAGAAAAGGAGAGCTTGCCTGGAAACCGCTTACCCACAGCAGGACCTTAAGGTTCATTCATAACCCCCTGTATGCAGGCATATACTGTTATGGGCGCCAGCAGATAAAAAAAACGGTCAGTGGTAAAAAGCCAGTTAAAATGCCGGTAAAAGAATGGCACGCCTATATGACGGGTGCCCATCCGGGATACATAACAGAAGACCAGTTTGGGCAGAACATAAAAAAGCTAACCGATAATGCTTATGCGCATGGCAAGGACAGGAGAAAAAGCCCTCCGCGTGAAGGGCCTGCTCTTCTTCAGGGAATAATTGTATGCGGAAAATGTGGGAAAAGGATGACAGTTAGATACCGGCAGAATAGCAGTAAACTGGTCTCTGTCTATGTCTGCCAGAGGGACCGCATTGAAAATGGGGCGAAGGTATGCCAGACAGTAGCGGGAGAAAAAGTAGACGAAGAGATTTCAAAACTACTGTTTGAGATGATAAACCCTCTGGCAATAAAAGCGGCAATAAAAGTACAAAATGAACTGGGTGCAAGAAAACTTGAGGCTGATAAGTTTTACAGCCAGCAGGTAGAGAGAGCACAATACGAGGCCGAACTTGCCAAAAAAAGATATATGTCCGTTGATCCCGGTAACCGTCTTGTAGCCACAGAGCTTGAGGCATCCTGGAACCAGAAATTAAGGTATCTGGAAGAGATGCAGCAGAAGCTTGAGAAAAAGAAGAAAAAGGATTTAGAGCAAGCAGGGCAAGCCGCCAGAAAAGATATCACTAAAATCG
>JAUWTR010000133.1 GCA_030614645.1 Candidatus Aminicenantota bacterium | reverse complement strand
CGTGGATGGTTATATCTTAATAAAATTTAATGAGATCACTCCGGAGATGCCGATGGCGTTCACATCTATCGAAGGGAATATTGATCTGACATTACCTCCTCTCCAAAGTGTTTCGCTGAAAATGAAGACCGATCACGGTGATATCTATTCAGATGAGGGATTTGAAGTTGTCCAAGGCAATTGGTCCCGGTGTGTTATTAATAAGGGCGGAGCGGAAATACTGATCAAAACGCTTAACGGGAATATTTATATACGAAGATAAGATTACAATTTAATAAATATTTATTGCAACCATTCCCCTTAATAACAGTGATACTGTGTAATAGATAATAAAATACTTTTCACATGGAGGATAAAAATGAAAAGAAAAGTTTTTAAGACAGGGATCATATTTTTGCTTTTATTGGCCGTGTCTACCCTGTACGCTGTGGAAGAAGGTAAAAGTCTCACCGGTGACTGGTCTGCAAAGATCAGAGAAAACAGGATTCAAATCCGGTTGATGATATTTAATGATGACTCGGATCATGACTCGATGACCTCTTTCGGCTTGGAGACAATAGAGTTTAAAGGGCTGCAGCTGAATAAGGAGCACACCTTCACTCTGGAAAGAGATGCCGGCACCATTCGCTTTGACGGGAAATTTGAAGATGATAGAGGCAGAGGCACGTTCTCATTTGTTCCGAATGATGCTTTTATCGGTTTTCTGGGCAAGGAAGGATTCGGTAAGATTAAGAGTAAAGAACTGCTCCACCTTTGCATCTTTGATGTAAACAAAGCATACATTCAGGATATCCGCAAACTTGGCTATAAGGATGTCGAGCTTTCTGAGCTGGTGGCAATGGCTATTCATGAAGTCAGTATCGATTACATCCGTCAAATACATAGCCAGGGCTTGAAGAATATAACAATCCCAAAACTCATAAGTTTCCGTATTCACGATGTTGAAGTTGACTATATCAAAGAATTAAAGAAACTGGGATACAGTGACATATCTCCCTCAGAACTCATTTCCTTGAATATTCATGATGTGGATATTCCCTTTGTTCGCGAGATCAGCAAACAGGGATTAAAGGATCTGTCTCTGGACAAATTTGTAGCTTTAAAGATCCATGATGTTGATTTGAAACAGTTTGAAGTGCTGAAAGATCTGGGATACACCGATGTGGATATCGACCAGATAATATCGTTGAACATTCATGATGTTTCTCCGGATTTTATCCGCGGTGTGCATAAAGCCGGCTTTAAAGATATTTCTCTGGATGAGCTTGTATCTTTCCAGATACACGATGTAGATCTGGACTATATTGACAGTCTGGCAGATCTGGGATTTAAAGATGTTCCTGTTTCAGAATTAATCTCTTTACACATTCATGATGTCAATATCGATTATATAAAAGGTTTTCAAAAACTGGGTGTCAAAGATCTTGATATCCCCACCCTTATATCCTTTAGTATTCATGATGTGGAGCCGGCCTTTATCAAGGACATGAAAGAACTCGGCTATACATCCCTTTCGGCAGATAAACTGGTCTCTTTAAACATTCATGATGTCACGGTTGATTACGTTAAAAGTGTGCATGCCGCCGGGCTGAAGGACATCACTTTGAATCAGCTGATCTCTTTCAAGATCCATGATGTGGACAAGGAGTATATTGAATTTGCCATAAAACTGTATAAGGAAAGAGGCAAAGAACTTACTCCCGAGAAGATCATCAGCATGAAGATCCACGATTTTTAAACATAAAATGCGCTTGTTAGAAAAAACATATACTCTGAATAAGAACTCCTCAAGAAATTGAGAATTTCATAGAATCAGGCTAGAAAAAGCCAATATTGAAGAGAATTTTGAAGTTATTTAAAAAAAAGCATTGACAACCTATAGTATAGGTGCTATAACCTAATAAAAAGGTGAAAAGTGCTTGAAAAATTGTTTGGAAGCAAAACCGCAGAAATAGTATTGATGTATCTGTTTGTCTTCCAGGAAGGGTATCCAACAGAAATCTCCAGGATTTTCTCCATTCCCCTGAATATGATCCAAAAACAATTATTCAAATTTGAAGAAGGTGGAATGCTGGTAAGCCGACTAAGGGGAAAAGTCAGAATTTATCAATGGAATCCCCGTTATCCCTTTTTAAATGAGGTTAAAAAACTTTTAGAAAGAAATTTTGAATATCTTCCTGAGTTCATTAAGGAAAAGTATTACAGGCAGCGCACCCGTCCTCGAAGAAGGGATAAGAAATGATTGATATCACAAAAGAAACTGCTTTAAAAGAATTGGCAGCAATTGTTGGGAAAATATTGAAGGATGCCAATATTGATGCTGTGCTTACTGGTGGAGCAGTTGTTTCAATTTATACTGATAATAAGTACCAGTCTTTTGATCTGGATTTTATCACCTATAGTTCATACAAAGAATTAGAAAAAGCTTTTCAAGGTACTGGCTTTTATCGAGACGGCCGCTTTTTTAAACACCCTGAAACTGATTTTTATATTGATTTTCCTGCTCCTCCTCTGGCTATTGGCAATAAACCTATAATTGAATTTAATGAGATTATTTCAAAGAATCAATATCTTAAGCTGCTCACTCCTACCCATAGCGTAATGGATAGGCTGGCAGCTTATTACCATTGGAATGACCAGCAATCTCTTATTCAAGCCTTAATGATCGTCAAAGGCCATGTTGTTGATTATACTGAGATTAAGGAATGGTCAAAAAAAGAAGGCATGGAAGATAAATATGAGCATTTTAAAAAAAGAATCAAGATGTAAAAAAACAAAGCAATAATTTTACACAAGATTTTCCTAGTAGTATATTTGTATACATTTAAAGGGGAGTCGAGTATTTATCTCCCCCGCAAAAAGAACTTTATCTCATTCATTAATTGTTCGCAAGTAGAAGCGTAGAAAAAATGGGGGAAGTCCTGGATATTAATATTATTGATTGGCACTTCGGTTTTCTGATAGAATAACAATGTGAAAACAATTTCATTATGAATGAAACTAAACAAGAACAATTGTCCTTATTTAAGAAATGGTTAACAGCTGTCCGGCCCTGGGCTCTGCCCGCATCTACTATGCCTGTGATATTCGGAACCTCGCTGGCTGTTGTATTCGGGAATGCCCCCTTTAATATTTTCCGTTTCCTTCTTGCCCTGTTCGCTAGGGTAATACTTCATTCAGCCGCTAATATGATGAGTGATGTTTTTGACTACAAACGGGGCTTAGACAAGATGGTCACACCTGTTAGCGGTGCTATTGTGCGCGGCTGGATCACGACTAAAGAAGCGGCTGTTGGCTCTGTTTTTCTTTTTATTGTGGGCTCAGCCCTTGGTATTGTCCTTGTACTATTAACCGGGACTATCTTGCTGATAATCGGAGCCATAGGAGTGTTTATCGGGGTGTTTTATGCGGCCCTTAAATATCATGCTCTGGGAGACTTTGCGGTTTTTCTTAATTTTGGCATACTTGGAGCTTTAGGAGCCTGGGTTGTGCAGACACAGTCATTTTCCTGGCTGCCTATAATATGGACTGTTCCCATGGCAATGCTGGTGAGTGCAATCCTTCATGCCAATAACTGGAGAGACGCTGCCTCGGACAAAGAGAGAAAGATCGCAACCATAGCAGGGTTGTTGGGAGATAAAGCTTCCGCTGCTTATTATGCTTTTCTGATTTTTGGTTCAGTAGCAATTGTTATTAGCCTTATCATTTTTCCGCGGCTGTTTATCTCTCAACTAAAACCTATGCCCCTGACATTTTTGCTCTGTATTCTGGCCCTGCCCCATGTTTTTAAGCTTTGGGGGCGGGCTGTGCGCAGGCATAAACCCCGTCAGCCTCTGGATTTTGTAATCTTAGACGGGGCTACTGCCCAGCATAATCTTATCTTTGGACTGCTTTGTACAGCTGCAGTCTGGTTGGAATTTCTCTTAAAATGGGGATGATCCCGCCCAAGAACACCTGGGAAATCTTTCGTTCTACCCTTCTTGTTGTTCCAGCAGTTATCCTTTTTGTACCGTTGTTTTTCCTTCGCCGGCTCGGGCCGGTGGACTTCTGGTTGTGGATGAGCTTTAATATTGCGGCTGTTATTACATTTAGCTTGCTAAGTGATAGGTCTTACCCTGCGCTTTTAAAAAAGGATTTAAAATCCGGTCTGCCCCGAAAGATAATCCTAGGTTTGTTTTCTGCGCTTCTGCTTTATGCCGTATTCTACGCGGGGAAAGAACTTTCCCAAATAATATTTTCCTTTGCAGAAACGGATATTAGCCGTGTCTACAGCTTCAAACAGGGGGCAGCGACCTGGCGGATAGCAGTGCTTATGGTCTTTATAATCGGACCAGGTGAAGAGATCTTCTGGCGGGGATTTCTCCAGCGAAAATGGATAGAAAAGTTTGGCTCCCTCCCGGGGCTTATTATGGCGGTGTTTTTCTATGCCGGCATCCATATCTCCAGCGGAAATATCATGCTGGTTTTAGCAGCAGCGGTTTGTGGCCTATTCTGGGGAGTATTATACCTCCGTTACCGCTCGGTGATAATGTTGATTATTAGCCACACCCTCTGGGACCTGCTGATATTCTTAGCTTTTCCGCTGTAACCTATTGTGGTATATATCAGATATGAGAAAAAAAGCCCCTTTTAGTAACACCAAAGCTGTCCTTGGCTGCAGTATTTTTGCGTTCTTTATTATTGCGATATTAGGTATTATACTTTCCTTTTTTACTGATAATTTGGAACTGGCATCTTTGATTCGCATCCGATGTTTCCTTGGCATAGGAATTGGGATTGTGATAATTGTTGCCTGGAAGATGGTATCAGGCTATATAGAATAAAAAATAATTCAGGATAATATGTTTATTTCTTTTGGAGATTTAATTAACATCGCTATACTTATTATTGGTATATTCTGGTGTAAAGAGATATTTGGGAGATTACCAAAAGATATTGAAGAATTTAAAAACAAAAAAGATGAAACAACTCGTTTTGTAATTCTCTTTTTCTGGGTGATTACTGCCGGATATATCATTTTTGTTATAGTGTTTATCTGGGGGATTATATTATCCTTTTTAAAGCCTCCGGTTTAGTGTCCCCCGGATATAATAAAAAATGCGGATTGGATAATAGACCTTGGGCCTGAAGGCGGGGATAGAGGAGGAGGGTTGATTGCTGCTGGGACTCCTGAGACGATAATAAAGGAAAAAGAATCATATACAGGTCAGGTGCTTAAGGAATACTTAAAATGATAGAGCCAGCTAAGATTTTAACTGTTAAAGAATTTTATGAATCAAAATTTAAGCAAAAAGGTTCGATTTTTATCGGCCAGGTATATCCGGTGGTGCAGGAAAAGCAGGCAGAGGAGATCCTTGCATCTGTAAGAAAAAAGTATCATGATGCCTCCCATCACTGCTACGCTTACCGGATCTATGCAAAAGAGGAAAAATACTCTGACGATGGGGAGCCTTCCGGGAGCGCAGGAGTAAGGATTTTAAATGCCATCCATCATCTTGATCTTTATTCTCTTTTGCTTATTTCCATCCGCTATTTTGGCGGAGTCAAACTGGGAGTCGGCCCCTTGGGCAAAGCCTATTACCATTCGGCTCTTCAAACCCTGGAGCAGGCAAAAAAAATCGAAAAGTTTTTGCAAAATAAGCTTAAAATAATTTTTGATCACAGTCTTTCGGGAAAGGTCCACAATCTTCTTAACCTGCATAATGCT
>JAUWTR010000043.1 GCA_030614645.1 Candidatus Aminicenantota bacterium | reverse complement strand
CTGATTCTTTATGCCTCTTTTCTTTAAAAAAATGAGGGATGTCCTGATAAGATGCCAGATGAAGCTGATGGTATGGATTAAGCGACATTGAAGATTTAGCCTTCTGATGAGTTTTTCGAGGGAATCCGATGTAGTCGGACGTTGAGCATGTTTGACCCACGGACGGGGGGAGTTGCGCAGGCGCCGAGAAAAACGAAGAAGAATGGCGTTAAAAATCTGAAGCGAGCATATCCATACTCTCAGCTTCATCTAATCCTTAATCCATTATTGCGAGGACTAGGAAGGGATTTCCCCGCTGAGGGAAATCCCTGTCTTTCGCAGGGACTTACCTGTGTCCATGCCAATCATCTTTTGTAAGCGTGAAAAAAACGGAGGAACTCCTCAGTATTCCCAGTATTGTTTTTTCCGCCTTGTTACTTTAAAATAAAACTTGATGGAAAAAATAATACTTTATGGAAACAACAATCCTGAACTGAAAGGAAAAGTCAAGATAAGCGGAGCTAAGAATGCTGTTCTACCTGCCATTGCTGCTGCATTATTGACCAAGGAAAAAATCCGACTGAAAAATGTTCCCCTGGTTACCGATGTTCACACTATGCTGACTCTCATGAAAGAGCTCGGAGCAGAATCCAATATCAGGAAAAATTCCTTATCCCTCCAGGTAAAAAAAATCATATCAGATGAGGCATCTTACCAGCTTGTAACATCAATGCGGGCATCAATTCTGGTTCTAGGCCCCCTCTTAGCGCGGTATGGGAAAGCACTGGTTTCTTTGCCAGGAGGATGTGCAATAGGCTCCCGTCCGACCGACCTTCACATTCATGGTCTAGAAAAGTTAGGAGCATCTATCCAGCTCAAGCATGGCTATATAAATGCAGAGGCTAAACAGCTGAAAGGCACTGAAATAGAATTTGAGAAAAAATCAGTCGGAGGAACAGAAAACCTCATTATGGCAGCCTCTTTAGCCAAGGGGGAAACAATTCTGAAAAATTGTGCTGTAGAACCTGAAGTAGTAGACCTCTGCAAGCTTTTAGTTAAAATGGGGGCGAAAATTGAAGATATAGGATCGGAAACACTTGTTATAAAGGGGGTAAAAGAACTCGGAGGAACCACCCATGAGATCATCCCAGACCGTATAGAAGCAGGTACTTTCCTGATAGCCGGAGCTCTGACAAAAGGAAGTATCGTCCTTACCCGCACCAAACCTGAGGACCTGACGACAGTAATTGAAAGGCTACGTTATTCTGGAGTAAAAATCAAAAAATTGAATTCCCATTCCATCCAAGTAACCGGAACAAATAACCTCAAACCCCAGGATATCACGACTTCCCCCTATCCGGGTTTCCCCACTGATATGCAAGCGCAGTTTTCTGTTCTCATGACCCAAGCCGAAGGGATATCGATCATCTCAGAGACTATTTTTGATAGACGATTTGCTCATATTAATGAACTTCTCCGCATGGGCGCTAATATCGAAATATCAAGTGACAAAGCGATAATTAAGGGCAAGACTTTCCTTTCCGGAGCAGAAATAACAGCTACGGATTTAAGAGCTTCAGCATCTCTGGTACTGGCAGGATTGATCGCTAATGGTAAAACTGTAATCAATGAAGCTCATCATCTTGACCGCGGGTATGAAAAGCTTGAAGAAAAACTGAAATCTCTTGGCGCACATATAGAACGCTTGCAAGTTTAATTAATAGGTGAAAAATGGAAGATTGTATATTCTGTAAAATAATCAACAAAGAGATCCCGGCAAAAATCATATACGAAGATGAATATATTGTTGCATTTGAAGACATCAATCCCCAAGCTCCGGTTCATGTTCTTATCATACCAAAAGATCATTTCTATTCATTAAATGATATCCCCTCCGATAAACAAGAATTGCTAGGTCATATAGTTCTGAAAGCACGCAAACTCGCAGAAAAAAAAGGAATTAAAGATAAGGGGTACAGACTTGTCCTCAATACTGGAAAAAATTCAGGACAGGAAGTATTCCATATCCATTTCCATCTGCTGGGAGGAAGACAGATGACCTGGCCCCCTGGCTAAAACATAAAATTTTTTAAGGAGGAAATTAAATGGAAATCACCTGGTTAGGACATTCTGCAGTGAAAATCAAAGGGGATAAAACTATATTTATTGATCCGTTTCTATCCGGAAATCCTACTGCTTCAATTACTCCTGAAGAAATATCTGAAGCAGATATAGTCGTAGTCACTCATGACCATGATGACCACTTGGGCGATGCTTTCCCCATCTGCAAACAGACCGGTGCAACTCTGGTATCTCAGCATGAAATAGCAGTTACGGCCGAATCAGAAGGAATCACAGCGGAAGGAATGAATATCGGAGGAACAGTTGAAGTCAAGGGTGTTAAAATCCATATGGTACAGGCCCTCCACACAGCTGGAAAAGGTGACCCAACAGGAGTAGTAATTGAACTCGATAATAAAACACTCTATCATGCGGGGGATACAGGTCTTACATATGATATGAAATTGATAGGCGAATTTTTTCATCCTGACCTCAGCTTTATTCCTATAGGCGACAGGTACACTATGGGTATTCATTCCGCTTCGAAAGCAGTAGAATTCTGCCGGACAAAAAAGGTTATACCCATCCACTATAACACCTTCCCTCTGGTCGAAGCTGATCCAGAAGAATTCAAGAAAAAAATAGGAGATATGGCAGAAGTAATCATCCTTAAACCAGGGGAGACATACACACTTTAATCAATTCAATAAATGCCATATTTAATTGACGGCAATAATCTTATCGGACATATTCCTTCTCTTGATCTGAAAGACCAGGCGAGCCGAAAACTACTTGTTTCCCGCCTGCGGATCTTCCAGGAAGATAAAAAAACCCGAGTCATTATAGTTTTTGACGGCCCGCTTGACCCGGATATATCAGAAGGCAGCTTCAAAGATACACGTTTTAGGGTTTGTTTCCCTCCCTTTTCCCAAACTGCTGATAGTGTTATTGAAGAGATCATCTGCCGGCAAACTGACCTTAGACAATTTTTTGTAGTGAGCTCTGACTTGGAGATTAAAAATTTTGTCCGCTCTAAAGGTGCAAAACCTTTGGATTGCAGCGAGTTCTTACGCAGGCTTAAAGCTGCCTTGAAAAAATATGACAAGATTGCGGAAATGGATAAAAACACCACCCCGCCTTCTACACTTGAAGTAACTATTTGGTCTGATATTTTTAAAGGAAAATAATGAAAACCATTGCAATTATTGGAGCCGGAAGATTGGGGACCTCTCTTGGGATTGCCTTAAAAAAAAACGGATACCAAATCAAAGCTATCTCCTGTCTCAGCCTTTCATCTGCCCGGGAAAGCAGCCGGCTAATCGGAGAAGGCCAGCCATATACAGACAATCTCAAAGCAGCAGGGACAAGCCGTATAATAATCATTACTGTTCCTGATGATAAAATAAAAACATCAGCAGAGTAACTGGCAGCCGGAATCCCAGACTGGGAGGAAAAACTTGTCTGGCACTGCAGCGGCCTCCTGCCCTCCAGAATCTTAGATCCGCTTAAAGCCAAAGGGGCCCTGACTGCATCTGTGCATCCTGTCCAAGCATTTGCAAAAAAAAATGCTGCCCCCGATGTGTTCAAAGGCGTCTATTTCAGCCTGGAAGGCAGCACAAAAGCCCAGCAAGCATCTAAGGCTATTATTAAAAAACTCAGCGGACATTCATTTGTAATCAAGGAAGAAGATAAACCTCTTTATCATGCTGCCTGCAGTATGGCATCTGATTTTCTAATAGTATTGCTGGAATCTGCTTCCTCTCTGCTCCAGAAATCAGGAAATACACCTGAGCAAGCTCTCAAAATCCTCCTTCCTCTTGTACAAGGAACTTTACATAATGTAAAGAATTTTAACACCAGATCAACACTTACCGGGCCTATCGCCCGGGGTGATATAAAGACAATTTCCAGCCAGCTTGAGGCTCTCCGTAAGCACCCCCCACATTATGAAATGTTTTTAAAACTGGCGTCACAGACATTGGAAATGGCAATACAGAAAAATAAAATCTCTTCGCAGAATGCTAAAATATTTAAGGCTCTGCTGGAAGAAAAATAACCTCTTCTTCGAGTTTAACACCAAATTTTTTATAAACTTTCCGCTTAAGCTCACCTGCAAGAAGCCTTATATCCTGCGAGGTAGCATTCCCCTGGTTAATAATGAAATTTGCGTGCCCTGAATATACAGCTGCATCTCCTGCTTTTTTTTCTTTAGCGTCCACCTGGTCAAGAAGAGCAGCAGCAGCTACTTTTTCTCCGGAAGGAAGAACCGGATTTTTAAAATAACTTCCAGCACAGGCTGTCCCATAGGGAGGATGTTTTCTTTTTCGTTTTTGAAGGCCCTCATTTATGCTCTTTTTTATCTCTTCCTGCGCTCTACTTTTGCCCTGAAGCCTTACATCAAGCAGCACATCTTTATTAATTTTTAACCTGCTCCAGCGGTATTCAAACTTAAAATAATTCTTCTCGACCTGGAGTATCTTCCCGGATTCTGTCAAAATACGAGCATTTATCAATAGACTGCCGATATCACAGCCGAATGCTCCGGCATTACCGCAAACAGCACCTCCCACAGTTCCCGGGATGCCAGCCAAAAACTCAAAGCCTCCCACCTCTTTATGCAGGCAGAATCCAACCAACTCCTTCAAAGGAGTTCCGGATTTGACTTGGATTACTTTCTTTTCAGCTTTTTTCAGCCCTTTTATAGAATTATGGATAATAAGGCCACGAAATCCTTCATCTGAAAATAAAATATTAAACCCCCCCCCGATTATGTAATATGGAAGAGAAGAGGTTTTTACAAACTGTACAGCGCTTACAAGCTCTTTTTCAGTCCTGGCATTAAAAAAATAATCAGCGCTTCCTCCGACCTTGAAGTTTGAATAATTCTTGAGAAATACTCCTTTTTGGCAGGGCCTGCCGACCGCATCTGAAAATCGGAAAACAAAATCAGTTTTTTCTGCATGCATAAAATTATTTTATATGAATTACAATAAAATGTCTAAAACACAACTACCTTGAATTATGCTTTTAATTTGGCATATTTTTTGCTATTATACTTTACTGATTAGAAGAATAGTATCTAACTAAAAGTAAATTTGACTTTTATTTTCTTTAAGGATATCATGCCAAAAAAGTTAATTTGAGAGGACATAAAATGAAAAAAACACTTCTATCCACATTAAGTATAATGCTTATTTTCTGTGCATCTCTTCCTGCCCAGAATTCAGCGAATGCTGCTTATATCAAGGCAATGAACTCAACGGATGTAAGCCAGCGTGCAAAATTATTAAAAGACTGGATATCTGAATATGAAGGACAGGGAAGTCAGTACGAAAATTTCGCTTGTGCCAGCCTTTGTAATGACCAATACAGAGGAAAAACTCCTGCTGATATAATCAAATACGGAGAAAAAGCTCTGGCCCTGAAAGGACTGGACGATTCAACAACATGCCAGGTCCTCCTTAATGTTTCAGCTATATATTCACATCAGGACAAAAACCTCTCAAAAGCGGCTAAATATGCAGCCCAGGTTGTAAGTATCGCTAATACAGCGAAAGGAAAAGATTCCGAAGCCGGGAGGGAAAAAATTTGGAATCAATTCACAGGTGCCGGTTATTTCGCCCAAGCCCAGGCCCTTGAAAAAAACAAAAAATATAAAAGTGCTGTCACTTCATATTCAAATTCCTATAAGATCCTTAAAAATAAGCAGATCATAACTACCCTCGCCCAGTTGGGACAAACCCTTTACAAAACAAAATCCTATGCAAATGCTGAAGCAGCTTTAAAAATAGTGGTTCCAATTTTAAAAGATTTTGGAAGCATTACTCTCTATGCCAAAACCCTCCACCGCCTCGGAAATAAAAATGAAGCACTAAAATACTATAAACAATCTTACACCATGAAAAAAACCGGGGAAATCGATTACAATATAGGCATCCTCCTTGCTCCTCAAGCTAAAAACGATTCTACTCTTGCGGAAGAAACCATCCAATACCTGCTCAATGCAAGCTTTCTTTCTCCGGCCAATTCAAAAAATGCAATGCAACTTGCAGAAAGTCTATATTTCAACCTGAATCCGGAATATAATGATAAAGTAAAAACTCTTCAGGCCAAAAGCAAAAACCTTGCACAACTTACAAATACTTTTAACGACAAATTCGGGGATAAAGACGAAGAAGACCTATCAGATGCAGAAATAAAAGAAATGGATTCTATGCTTGCAAAAATAGAATCAGAACAGAAATCCATTGAAAAACTTCAGGAAGAACAGCAGGTTACTTTAGCCGCTTTCAATCAACTGATTGAGCAAACCAAGCAGAACCTGGATATTAAATAACCTGTTTTATTAATACTTGGCATTTTTATATCTCTGATATATCATTCTTTATACATAATAGGAGATATATACGGTGAATCCCACCCCCTCTTTACAACAAGCCAAAACTCGCATTAAACAATTAAGAAAAGAGATAATTTGCCATGAAAAAAAATACTATCGAGACAATAACCCTCAGATCTCTGATTTTGAGTTTGATTCACTTATGTTTGAGCTCCAGAAAATCGAGGAAAAATTCCCGGAACTCACAACTCCGGAATCGCCAACTCAGCGTGTAGGCGAACAACCCCTGGAAGGATTCGCCAGCATCAAACACAGCATCCCCATGCTCAGCCTGGATAATTGTTATAACAGCACAGAGCTGAAAAAATTTGAGGAAAGAATACAAAAAAGCCTGCTTTCACAGAAAATCGAATATGTAACTGAACTAAAAATCGATGGTCTCGGAATCTCAATCATTTACCGAGATGGAAAATTTACTCGGGCAGTTACCAGAGGTGACGGAATCAGAGGAGAGGATGTCACTGCCAATGTTAAAACCATAAAAAGCCTTCCACTTACAATCCCGGAAAAAAACGATATAGAAGTCAGAGGAGAGATATATCTACCCTTTCATTCCTTTCAAAAAATCAACCAAACCCGCAGCGAAAAAAATGAGCCCCTGTTTGCTAATCCCAGAAATGCGGCAGCAGGCTCCATCCGTCTTCTTGACCCCAAAATAGTCGCTGCCCGCAGCCTGGATGTCTTTTTATATTCAGTATATATAGAAGAGCAAGAACAGGAAAGTCAGTGGGATAATTTAAAAAAATTAAAAGCCCTTGGCTTTAAAACCAACCCATGCTCAAGACTAAACTCCTCTCTTGAAGAAGTGATCATGGTATATGAAGGATGGCAAAAATCAAGGGAGAATTTTGATTATGACATCGACGGGATCGTTATTAAAGTAAATGAAGTTGAACAGCAGAAAATATTAGGCCAGACCTCTAAATTCCCTCGGTGGGCAATATCCTTAAAATTTGCCGCCCGTCAGGCAACAACAAAAATAAATGACATAGTGATCCAAGTCGGTAGAACCGGAGCATTGACTCCGGTCGCGTTATTAGAGCCAGTCAAGCTTTCCGGCATAACTATCAGCCGGGCTACTCTTCACAACGAAGAGGAAATTAAAAGAAAAGAGATTACACAAGGAGAGACAGTCTTAATCGAACGCAGCGGAGACGTAATCCCAAGAATAGTTTCTGTGATGAAAGAAAAACGGACGGGACAGGAAAAAATCTTCACTTTTCCTACTTTATGCCCAGTCTGCCAAACAAAAATATTTAAACCCAAAGGGGAAGCAGTTTCACGCTGCATTAATCCCTCCTGTCCGGCTGTAATGAGAAAATCTCTTCTTCATTTCGCCTCCCGCCGAGCAATGAACATAGAAGGCCTTGGAGATGCTCTGGTCGACCAGTTTATAAACGAGAAGCTGGTAACAGAGATACCGGATCTATATTCATTGAGACTCAAAGACTTGGATAAACTCAATAGGATGGGGCGGAAAAGTTCCTTAAACTTACTGGACGAGATCATAAAATCGAAAAATCAGAGTCTCTTTCGGGTGATTTTTGCTCTCGGGATAAGATATGTAGGAGAGCGTACAGCTAGAATCCTGGCCTCCCATTATAAAAACATGAAAAAACTTACTGAGTCCGAGCCTGATGAACTTCTTGCTATAAAAGATATAGGACCTAAAGTTAGTGAAAGCATTGTCTTTTTCTTTAAACAGCCGGAAAATATAAAACTTATCCAAAAACTTGAAGCAGCAGGTTTAAATTTTTCTTCGCTAGAATCATTAACCAGAGAAGACACCTATCTGGGCGGGAAGTTCTTCGTTTTAACCGGGACTCTCAGCAGCATGACTCGTGAACAAGCTAAGGAAAAGATCGAAAATTTGGGTGGAATTGTCACCTCATCCCTCAGCCGCAAAACTTTTTTCCTTGTTGCAGGAAGTGCACCAGGATCAAAATTACAAAAAGCACAAAAACTTGGGACTGTGACCCTCAGTGAACGTGAATTCCTTGACCTGATAAAAGAAAAGTAAACTTTATTATTTTTTCCTTTTTCCCTGCCAGAAAAAATCCAGGGAAAGAATATCTTTCAGGCTTTTTT
>JAUWTR010000007.1 GCA_030614645.1 Candidatus Aminicenantota bacterium | reverse complement strand
CAAGATGTTAAATTTACCTTGAGGAAATTGTTAAATATATTTGGAGGTCAAAATGAATATTAAAAAATGTACTATATTTTTCGGAATAATAGCTCTAATTTTCATGTCATTTTCTTTTCTCTATTCTCAAGCTGAGGAAACTTCCAGTATTTTTGAACAAAACAAGGAAAGTGTTGTCTCATTTGTTGTTCTGGGAGAAGACAAGGAAGAAATTGCCAGAGGGACTGGATTTATAATCGGGAAAGGCCTTATGCTTACAAATTATCATTTAGTAAGCCAGGCTAAAAGTGCAGAAGGACGCGATTATCGAGGCAAAAAAGTAAAAATAATAGGAATAATCTCCCATAACAAAGAATATAACCTGGCAGTATTACAAGTCAAAAGCAAAGCTCCGGCCTTGACTCCGGGAACTTTTGCTGGAATAAGATTTAGTGATGAGCTGACGGTTATTGGTGGAAATGAAGTAGGAGAAATTCGACATTATGAAGGAAAAGTCATTAATCTTGTGGAATTTGAGACAGGCCTCAAGGAAGCTGATATAAATATTGCTTCAACTGAATCGGCAAGCGGAGCTCCTGTATTTGAGAAGAATGGGCAGTTAGTGGGAATAATGATGTATCCAGAAACTGGATCAAAAATCGTAATTCCTGCAGAACTTATTAATAAAGTGGAAAAATCCGGAGTAGTGACTAAATTTAAAAATTGGGAAAATGAAGAATATTTCGAGACTTATGAAGGCTCTTACTTTGCTGCTAAACTTTATGTTGCCCTGGGCAGCTCCAGAAAAGCTGCAAAGTACCTCAAAAAAGTGTTAAATATTAAACCAGAAGAACTTGATGTCATGATAATGCTTGCCGAAACATATTCCAAGCAAAGAAATTATTCATTGGCTGAAACGACCTATAAAAAAATAGTCGGTTTGAACCCCAGCCTGGATAATGCCTATAGGGGATTAGGAGAAGTTTATATTAAGATGAGGAAATGGAGTGAAGCTGTAACTGCTCTGGAAAAAGCGTTACAGCTCAATTTAGACCATAAAAGTGTCTATTTACTGATAGGACAGGCTTATAAGGAGCAGAAGAATTTTGAAAAAGCTGCAGAGAATTTCACAAAATATTTAGAGCTCAATAGCAATAATCCCCAGAATGCTTATTTACAGCTTGGACAGTGCTACTTAGAGCTTGAACAGAATGATAAAGCGATTCCGGCCCTTGAGGAAGCTCTGAAATTAGATCCTCAGTCGATTAACATTAACTACAGACTAGCCCAGTGTTATCAGAAAGTTGGTCAATATGAGAAAGCAGAAGGCATTTATTCCAATCTGGCCCAAATATCTCCGGATGATGCTAAAGTCTATTTTAACAATATTATCAGTATGTATGATGAAGCCAAAATGCCAGATAAAGCAGTAAATGCTGCAAAAAAATTAATCGATTTGGATCCGAATAATCATGAATCACATTATAATATGGGAGCCATGTTGGTTAAACAGAAGAAGTATACAGAAGCGATCAATTCGTTTAAAAAATCGATTGAGATTAAACCGGATTTTATGTACGCATATGCTAATATGGGATACAGCTATTCCCAGTTGAAAAAATACTCGGATGCAGTTGATGCTTTTAAAAAACTGGTCGAACTCGCTCCCGATGACTCAAATGGATGGTTTAATCTGGGCATAAATTACATGCAGCAGAAAAAATGGTCCTCTGCAGTAGAACCGCTTAGAAAAACAATCGAGTTGCGGCCGGATTATGGACTGCCTTATTATAATCTGGGAATTGTTTATTTAAACCTAAAGGATAATTACAGCGCTAGAGAGCTTTACAAAAAACTTAAGACATTTGACCCGGACATGGCGTCAAAACTACAGAAATACTTGCGTTAAAAGAAAAATAAGACTGTTCTTCTATTTTACATGAAAAATTCAGGGTCAAAAGCACTCTGGGCTGAAATTGTCGAGGAATACAGGAAGAAAAATCCGAAATCAGAAGCTTTCTTTCATTCTGTTTTAAAAAGTCAAGTTGGTGGGGGGAGCCATAATTTAAGACTTTTTTCTCCTTTTCCTTTTTATGACTCATATTGTTCTGGTTCGAAAGTCAGGGATATTGACGGAAATACTTATATTGACTTTTGGCAGGGGCATTTCAGCAACATCCTAGGGCATAATCCCCAAATTGTCAGAGATGCTTTAATAGAGTATTTTCAAAAAGGGCAAGGGCTTATAACAGGATTTCCTCATCAATATCAGCAGGAACTGTCTGAGCTTATCCTAAGCCGTTGTAGCGCAGATAAAATCCGGTTTACAACCAGCGGCACTTTGGCGACTATGTATGCAGTAATGCTGGCGAAATCATTTACAAACAGGAGTGTAGTCTTAAAAATAGGGGGGGGATGGCATGGAGCTCAGCCTTATACACTCAAAGGAATTTCCTCATATAAAAATGGATTTAATAAAGTGGAATCAGCCGGCCTGCCATATGAGCTAAAAGACAATATAATCACTACCCGGTTTAATGACTGCCAGGACCTTAAAGATAAGTTTGAAAAAAATGGAGATCGTATTGCTTGCCTAATTATTGAGCCTTTTATAGGAGCCGGAGGATTTATATTTGGGGAAAAAGAATATCTAGAGAAAGCTAAGCAATTGACAAAAAAATATGGGGCATTATTGATATTTGATGAAGTCGT
This sequence comes from Candidatus Aminicenantota bacterium, assembly GCA_030614645.1. Lineage (GTDB taxonomy): Bacteria > Acidobacteriota > Aminicenantia > Aminicenantales > Aminicenantaceae > JAUVXM01. The sequence continues at coordinate 10,369 of JAUWTR010000007.1, read as the reverse complement.
GTCAGGTTTTCGCTTTCATGCTGGTTTTCTTCAGAGTTTGTATGAAATTAATCCTGATATGACCGTTTTAGGAAAAAGTATCGGAGGAGGGATGCCGTTAAGTGCGGTTGCTGGTAGGGGAGAAATTCTTAGTTTGTGTGATACTAAGACAAATTCAAATAGACGTGTAAAATTTGAAGGTGGAACATTTTCTGCACATCCATCTGCTTTACTTTCCGGGTTGACGTTTCTAAAATATTTAATAAAAGACGAAGGTAAAATATATCCTAAAATCAACAAAATGGGAGAACTGGTCAGAAAAAAAATTGAGGAGATATTCATTAGAAACGGTTTCAATGTTAAATGTACAGGGGTAAACGAATCGATGGGAATAAATTCTTCTATTGTCGGTGTGCATTTTCTAAGAGAGAAAGTGGATCATCTTGTATCTCCGGATGAGGTTTGGAACGAAAAAGTCTGTAATTTTGAAATGCGGGAAAAAATATTTAGATTGGCGATGATAAATAAAGGATTTAATACTTTTCATGGTTACGGGGCAATATCTTATGCTCATACAAAGGAAGAAATACACGCTTCCCTGGATGCGGTCGAATGTATTGCCAGTAATTGGAAGAAAATTCCGGACAAAATTGACAAAACCATCAGGTTGTGGTAAAAATCTACCTTAGTATCAAGGCTTTTTTTTCTCTACCACCCAAATATTAATGAATCGAAAAGACATTTAACAATTTTATGAATAGGGGCAGGTGGCGAAATTGGCATACGCGCTAGGTTTAGGACCTAGTTCCTGTTAAAGGATTGCGGGTTCGATTCCCGCTCTGCCCATTCCAAAAACTGAATTGAAAAAGGAAAATCATGAAAGAAAAAGAAGAAACAGAAGACAAAACTAATGAATGCAATCATGAACTTAAGGTAGAAATCCCAGCAGGCGAAGTGAGCAAAGAGTTTGAAAAAACTCTTACGAGCTTTGTAAATAGCGCCAAAATAAAAGGATTCAGGCCAGGAAGGGCTCCAATAGATGTTGTTAAAAATATGTACTATTCAGAGATAAAAGAGTCTTTGATAAACTCTCTTGCACCTGAAGTAATAAAAAATGAACTAAAAAAACTGAATGTTGTGCCGGTTACTTCACCGGTCATTACAGATGTTTCTTTTGAAGAAGGCAAACCTCTAAAGTTGACTGCTTATTATGAATTATGGCCGGAGTTCAAGTTGCCAGAGTACAAAAAAATAAAAATTAAAAAGAAAATAAAGTCCATTTCAGATAAGGATGTGAATAAATCTTTAGAAGAGCTAAGAGAAAGGTCTGCTCAATATATCCCAGTAGAAAAAAGGGGAGTGGTTGATAAAGACTACGTGATGATTGAAGTAAAAGGAAAGGATGCCAAGACAAAGAAATTTTTACCGACAGAAAAGACATATGTTTTAGCAGGGCATCAGGATAATGAAAATTCTCTTAATGAAAACCTTATGGGTATGAAGGCGAAGGAAGAAAAAAAATTTGTTGTAAATTATGAAAAAAATCACCTAAATAAAAAAATCGCTGGGAAAGAGATAGAATATTCCTTGTTGGTTATATCTGTTAAAGAAAAAAAACTGCTTGAAATAAACGATGAATTTGCTAAAGAGATAGGAAAATTCGAAAGCCTGAAAGACTTAAAAGCAGAAATAAAGAAAGAAATGTCAAATGCTAAGGGAAATTCCGTAAAAAGAGAAACCTCTGATGAGATAATTCAAAAAATAGCTGATAAGGTTAATTTTGGGCTTCCAGAATCTATTGTCCAAAAGGAAACATTAGCCATTTTAAGACGGTTTCAGGAGTCCAGGCCTAACCAGAAATTCAACAAAGAAGAAATAAAAAAAATACAGGAAGATGCCAAGAGCAATGCTGAGAGGAATATAAAAAATCACCTGATATTAAACAAAATAACCGAGAAAGAAAATCTGGAGGTTTCGGAAGCAGAGATAACCGAGGAACTAAAAGAAATTGCTAAAGCCAATAATGTTTCTTTGCCCAAGGTAGTTGAATCTGTAAACAAAAGTGGTAAAAAGCAAGAACTTAAACAAAACCTTATACTTAAAAAGACAGTTGACTTTTTGGTCGAAAACGCTATAATGGAATAGTATTTTATCCAATGACTCAAATCCCCTTTATCGTCGACAAAGAAGGAAGACAAGAACGTGTATATGATATTTATTCACGTCTTCTCAAAGATAGAATCGTTTTTATCGGTTCAGAGATCAATGATGAAGTTGCTAACTCAGTTATTGCCCAGCTTCTTTTTCTTGAGGCTGAAAACCCGGAAAAAGAAATTTTCATCTACATTAATTCTCCGGGAGGGAATATTACTTCAGGATTAGGAATATACGATACAATGCAGTTTATCAGCTCTGATATATCCACAATATGTGTAGGACAGGCCGCCAGCATGGCAGCTGTGTTGTTAGCAGCCGGGACAAAAGGAAAACGCTATTCTCTTCCAAATGCACGTATTATCATTCACCAACCATACGGAGGAATTAAGGGTCAAGCTACTGACATTGAAATAAAGGCAAAAGAAATATTAAGGATGCGAGAGAATATTAACAATATACTTACTCTTCATACAAAACAAACTAAGAAAAAGATACAGAATGATGTCGAACGTGATTTTATTATGACTGCATCACAAGCTATTGAGTATGGGATTGTTGATAAAATGTTATCTAAAAGAAAAGATAATGGATGATATAAACCAACAAACTGATAAAACCCCAAGATGTAACTTTTGTAACCGTTCCCAACCTCTGGTAAAAAAACTAATTGCCGGGCCTGGAGGAATATACATATGTGATATTTGTATTGAATTAGCCCATACAATAGTTTTTGCTGAGAAAAAACAGAAAGAGCAAAAAGATGAAAAAACCAGATTTCTATTGCCCTTCGAAATAAATAAATTGCTTGATGAATATATCATAGGCCAGGAAGATGCTAAGAAAAAAATTTCCGTAGCTGTTTACAATCATTATAAACGAATAAGTTATCAAAATGAAAAAGATGATGATGTCGAACTAACTAAAAGCAATATTCTGCTGATAGGCCCAACCGGAACCGGAAAAACATTAATGGCACAGACTTTGGCTAAAATACTTTCCGTTCCTTTTGCCATTGCTGATGCGACAACACTTACAGAGGCCGGTTATGTTGGGGAGGATGTTGAGAATATTGTTTTAAAGCTATTTCAAGCCTCGCATGGAGACATTGAAAGAACGCAAAAGGGAATCATTTACATTGATGAAATTGATAAGATCAGCCGTAAGGGCGACAGCCCCTCAATTACACGTGATGTATCTGGAGAAGGTGTGCAGCAAGCCTTGCTAAAGATCATAGAAGGCACAATAGCCAATGTGCCCCCTAAGGGCGGAAGAAAACATCCTCAGCAGGAATATATTCCTATAGATACCTCTGATATCCTTTTTATATTGGGCGGCTCTTTTATCGGACTCGACTCTATTATTTCGGAACGTGTAGGAAAAACTTCTGTTGGATTTAATGCTGGAAATTTTCGGAGAGGAATTAGAAATCAGGACAATATTTATGGTCTAATTATTCCTCAGGATCTTATTAAATACGGCTTGATCCCTGAATTAGTTGGTAGGATACCTATAGTGGCTATGTTTTCTGATTTGGATAAAGATGATCTTGTAAATATACTCACCAAACCCAAAAATGCTCTCGTAAAACAGTTTCAAAAGATGTTTGAAATGGAAAATACAAAGCTTTATTTTACTAAGGAAGCCCTAAGCTCTATAGCAAGCAGATCAATGGAGCAAAAATTGGGTGCACGCGGCCTCAGAAGTATAATTGAAGATCTTATGTTGGATATTATGTTTCATATTCCCTCTTCAAAGAAAACGCCCTTAATAAAGATTACTAAAAAAATGGTTGAAGATAAAAAATTGGATTATGATAGCTTAAAAAGAGGTAATGGAGTTTAATAATGCAGCAAGAAAATAGAAGAGAAGTCATTGAAAGCCTTCCTTTGATTCCTTTAAGAGATATGGTTGTTTTTCCTTCCACACTGGTTCCCTTTATTATTGGCCGGGAATCCTCGATCAAAGCTTTAGAAAAAGCATCATCTAAAGGAAATTTAGTTTTTCTTTCCGCACAGATGGATGCATCTATTGATACTCCTCAACCCTGCGATATTTACTCTATGGGGATTATCGCTAAGATAATTCGTGTCGTAAAAATTGATAATAAAAATATCAAGGTCATTGTAGAAGGTAAAAAGAGATATAGAATAATTGAATTTCTTAGTATCCATCCTTTTCATCAGGTCCTGGCTAAAGAAGTAAAAGAAATCCCTGCTGAGGGAGAAAAAACAAAAGAAATTCTTGGAATGACCTTGGCTCTTTTTGAAGATTATTTAAAACTTCGCAAGCATGCCAGTTTTAATTCCATAATTCCTTCACTAAAAGAAAATTCCCCAGGGCGGATATCGGATATCATCGCCTCTCATCTTTATTTGTCACTTGATGAAAAGCAAAATATACTTGAGACAACTAACCAGATAGAAAGGTTACAGAGAATGAATTACATTTTGGAAGGAGAAATCTTAAAAATTCACTCCAGCTTAAAAATGGGAGGCAAAACTTCCGGAAAAAATAAATATTCCTATAAACAATCCGGGATCAAGGTTTTTCCACCAGGTATCAAAGTGAAAAAGCAAGAAAAGAACAATGAAATAGAAGATATCCGTAAAAAAATAGCAAAAGCAAAAATGCCCAAGGATGCTGAGGAAAAGGCGAATAAAGAGCTAGAGCGCCTGGAAGTCATGCCTCCCATGTCTGCTGAGGCAACTGTTGGCCGTAATTATCTTGATTGGATCACATCTCTGCCATGGAACAAAAAATCTCGCGAAAAAAGAGAGTTAAAAATTGCTGAGAGGATATTGAATGAAGATCATTATGGATTGGAAAAAGTCAAAGAACGGATATTAGAGTATTTATCGATCCGCCAGTTGGTGAAAAATCCCAAGGGAGTAGTATTGGGATTCATAGGTCCTCCTGGTGTAGGAAAAAGTTCATTAGGGAGTTCGATTGCAAGAGCAACAGGAAGGAAATTTATACGTATTTCCTTAGGTGGAGTACGGGATGAAGCAGAGATTAGAGGGCACCGCAGGACTTATATTGGAGCTTATCCTGGCAGAATAATTCAGATGATAAAGAAAGCAGGCACTAAAAACCCTGTTTTTCTTCTTGATGAAGTAGACAAAATGAGTGTGGATTTTAGAGGCGATCCAGCCTCTGCTCTTATGGAAGTCCTTGACCCAGAACAAAACAGTACTTTTCTAGACCATTATATTGATACTGAATTCGATCTCTCTCAAGTCATATTTATCGTTACCGCCAATGTAATGCACACAATTCCCCGACCGCTTTTCGACAGAATGGAAGTAATTCGTCTTCCCGGATATACAGAAGAAGAAAAACTTCAGATAGGAAAAAGATTTTTACTTCCTAAACAGATGAAGGCTCATGGTTTAAAAGAGAAAAACCTTAATCTCTCAAATAAGTCACTTCAAAAACTTATCCGTGCATATACTCGCGAAGCTGGAGTCAGAAATCTGGAGCGTGAAATAACATCGATCTGCAGAAAAGTTGTGAAAAAAGTAGTTACCAAAGGAAAATCCTATAAAGAATCTATTTCTCCAAGAAATTTAGAAAATTTTCTAGGGATTCCCCGTTTTAGAAGGACGGAAATAGACAAAAAAGAGGAGATTGGGGTAGCTGTCGGCATGGCCTGGACTGAATTCGGAGGTGAACTTTTAACATTTGAAGTAACAAAAATACACGGGAAAGGCAATTTTACCCTAACAGGTCAATTAGGTGATGTCATGCAGGAATCAGCCCAAGCTGCTTTTAGCTATGTAAGAGGAAAAATGTTTGAATTAAATGTGGTCCGTGATCTCCATAAAAATTTCGATATTCATATCCATGTACCTGAAGCCGCAACACCTAAAGAAGGCCCTTCTGCTGGAATAACTTTGGCTACAGCTATTATCTCATTGTTGATGAATATTCCAGTTAATAAAAATGTGGCAATGAGTGGGGAATTAACTCTAAAGGGAAAAGTGCTTTCAGTTGGAGGTATCAAGGAGAAGCTACTGGCAGCACATAGAGAAGGGATCAGAGAAGTAATTTTTCCTCTGGAAAATATGTGTGATTTGAGGGATATCCCAAAAAATATCAAAGCGGTTATGAAGATTAATTTTGTTGAAACTATGGATCAAGTCTTAAAAATTGTCCTTTCAAAAGAGATACCAGAGAAAATAAAAGACGATTTTGAAAGAGAAGAGACTCAAGAGCCATCTATTGCAAATTAAAATCTAAAAATTAATAAATGAGAGGTTAGAATGAAAGAGTTCGATGTTGCCCAGTTAGAAAAACACACCCTAAAAAAAATAATTACTATTGCTGGTGAATTTAGTATTTCTGATGAGGAGATAAAGAATTTAAACAAACAAAATCTAATTTTTAAGGTTCTCGAAGCACAAGCAAAAAAGAAAGGACTATTGTTTTCCGAAGGAGTGCTGGAGTGTCTGAGTGACGGATTCGGATTCCTAAGGGCTCCGGAATTCAGTTACTTGCCTAGCCAAGATGACATTTACGTTTCTCCATCTCAAATAAGAAAATTTAGACTTCGCACTGGAGATACAATATCCGGAGTTGTAAGGCCCCCAAAAAATGGGGAAAAATATTTTGCTTTAATACAAATTGAAGCTATCAACTTTTCCCATCCTGACGTTATTATGGAGAATCGCAGAAATGTTCATTTCGAAAGCCTGACTCCTCTTTATCCATTTGAAAAATTCAAATTGGAAGATGGAGATCAAAAAAACATGAATGCCAGAATAATGGACCTTCTAACTCCCATAGGAAAGGGGCAGAGGGGGCTTATAGTATCTCCTCCAAGAGCTGGAAAGACGACTTTACTTAAGACTATCGCCCAATCAATAGAAAAAAATCATCCTGAAGTGTTTACGATCGTACTTCTAGTAGCGGAACGTCCTGAAGAAGTTACTGATTTTCAGAGAAGCATTAATGGAGAAGTCGTTGCATCTACTTTTGACGAACCCCAAAAACGAAACACACAGGTTTCAAATATTGTATTAGAAAAAGCTAAACGTCTCGTTGAGTTAAAAAAGGATGTTGTTATATTGATGGATAGTATTACACGCCTTGCACGGGCCCACAATGCCATAACTCCGCCTTCCGGGAAAGTTCTTTCCGGAGGAATCGATGCTAATGCTTTGCAAAAGCCTAAGAAATTTTTCGGCTCTGCAAGGAAATTAGAAGAAGGCGGAAGCTTAACCATAATGGCAACTTCTCTTGTTGATACTGGAAGCCGCATGGACGATGTGATTTTTGAAGAATTTAAAGGAACGGGAAATATGGAGATCAACCTTGACCGCCGCCTTGTTGATAAAAGGTTGTTTCCTGCTATAGATATCAATCGCTCTGGCACACGAAAAGAAGAGTTGCTTATTAAGGACAATGATCTTAAGAGAATTTGGGTATTACGAAAAGTTCTCAGTCAATTAAATGAGATAGAAGCAATAGAACTGCTGATGGAAAAGATGAGCAGGACCAAGACCAATGCAGAATTCCTTGATGCTATGAGTAAAGGATTGTAAATAAAAAATCCTATAGGACTCAATGATTCAAGGAGTCAATGATTCAAGCTACTCTTGTTCTAATAATTCTTCCGGTTTTTTCATTATACTTTCTGCAGAGTAAGTGGAAAGAAGAAAGGGATAAGCATTTTCAGAAGAAAGGGAGGGATATTTTCCATCTTCTTTGTCTTCTTTTTCAAATATCTTAAGAGTATAATCTTTGCTTCCTTTTAAAATTACAGTATAAACAGGTTCTTTAAAGTCTTCTATATTTTTTCCCTCAATATATTCATCACATCTAAGATGGGATATGGCAGAAAGAATAGAATTAATATTATCTTTGTTGCCTTTGGTTCCATCAGGTAACACCCAGGTTTCTTCTTGTCTTGTTTCTTCTGGTGTTTCTAAAGCTTCGTTTGTATCTTGGGATTCTTTTTCTTCAGGCTCAACTGTTTCCATCTTTTTAACAAACTGCAAAGTTTTTCCACTTTTTTGGATTTCTATTCCAGTTATCTCACTTTGTTCAAAATCCATAATTACTTTATCCCTGAGATCGCCGACTTCATAGCTGAAATCGCTTTGAAAAGAATTTCGTGCGTAAAATATCCGCGAGTCATTTTCAAGCATGACAAAGGTATGGCTGTTAGTGGATGATGTTTTTCCTATATCAAATTGCCTCAATAAAGTATCACCCTTATATACTTTTACATTTATTTTATTTTTTTCATCCAGGTCATAACGCTGGAAGTCCTTTTTTTCTGCTGCAAGTTCAGTTAAAGTAAGGTTTTCGACCACCTCCAGCATAGAGTTTACTTTAGTGCCGTTTGCAGGATATTCCTGAGGCATTATTTTCCAATTGTCTTCTTTTCCGGCCAATATTATGCTTTTTCCGCTTCTATTTATTTCAATTCTATTTATTTCACCTATTTGAATGTTTTTGAGTTCAGGAACTTTATAACTCATCTTGTTTCTGCCGCTTCCCAGGATAAGGTATATAAGCAGTACTGCAATAATCCCTCCTAAGATCAGATATTCTTTTTTTAATTTCATGAGCGTTCCCCCTTAGATGACTTCTTTTTTAAAAACTCGGATTGGATCTTTTTCCGCCTGGCCTTACGGCGAAACCAGACTGAGATTCCCAGGAGAATTATAAGAGCAGGTAGCCCTCCAATATTTATAATTTTTACAAAAGTACGGGTAAAAACTTTTGTATCTTTAAGAGGATTGAAACGTTGATTTTTGCTTCTCATCACAGCAGTATCTGACTTATTATTTAAATAATCAATAGTATTTAGGAGAAATAGCGCATTGGGTGAATTTCCAGCCTCATCCAGAACATTATCTTTTAATATTTCAGTGGTTCCTATTAAGAATATCTTTCCAGGCTGCCCTTTTGTGAGGATTCCTTTCACACTTTTAATTTTTGATTCTTGTACTTCAGGTTGCGTTTCTTCCGGCGCATTCTTTTTATCTTCTTCTTCAGCGTTTTGTTCTTCTTTTTTTGGTTCAGGTTTCTCTGGGAGGGGCTTATCGGCGAAATAGCTAGGGAATCTTCCTTCCACTACATAAGCCAATGAAAATACTTTTCTTTCCTCATCATTCATAGGCGGTCTCATCATCATCGGGTTTAAGTTTATCCTTCCTGACATCTCCCATGCCCTGGCTGATGATTTTATTAGATTAAAGCTTTTAAGATCATTCTGTTTTATTTTTTCCGAATCAATTTCCACAGGTGAAATCTTTATCATTATCAATTCTTTTATGTTGCTCATGAAATCCAGCTTATGATTGATATTTTCATTCTTAATGAGCGGAGCAAAATATATGGGAGTCTCGCCGCTGTATTGATCCCGGTTGACGTAACAGCTTTCATCTAATACATATGATTTTTTTACTTTAGCTCCATAATGTTCCAGCAATTTTCCTAACCCAGTGTTAATTGGAAGGTAAGCCGGCTGCTGCATTTGATACATCTGTTGTTGTCTCTGAGGCTGTATCTCATTAAATGATTCCATAAATAGAGCTATTGATTTTCCCTTCATCAGGAATTGGTCGATCTGAAAAAGTTCCCAATCCGAAAAGTTTTCTTTAGCACCGGCAATGATGAGATTATCTATAGAATCTGGAATTTCTTCAGCTTTGAGGTCTATCTGGGTGATACTGTAATTACTGCTTAGAAGATAATTAAATTTAGTCAAAGAACCCGCCTGTTGGGGCTGCATTGCTTGAAGCTGAGGGGGGAGAGAAGCGGACAGGGCCATAGTTCCATGGGAGGAAAGGTAGCCTATTTCATCATGTATATTAATAAGATTGTCCACATTCCCTTCGATAAAAGCCTTGATTTCTTCCATTTCTATAACCTGGAATTGTTCCTGAAATCCCTGGCTGGTCAAATTAAGCTTCTGTGTTAATAGCCGTTTTTCAAATGATTTTTCTCCAGTTTCAATACCTAAGGCTATTATCCCTTTTCCTACGGGGATAATCGTTCCATCTTCTTTTTTTAATTCAGGCCACTGCAGACCAAAGCGCTGGTAAGGAGCTAATTCATCTTCATTGATTGTTTGGAAAGAAGGATCGATATATACAAATTCCAGCTGGTTATATGTTTTTTGGTTAACCTCATCTACTACCTCTGCTATTTTACTTTTTAGCCCTTTTAAGCCTTCTAAGCCTATTTCTGGGGCGATCTGTTCAAGGGATGATGATTGTAT
>JAUWTR010000111.1 GCA_030614645.1 Candidatus Aminicenantota bacterium | reverse complement strand
GAAAGTTGCGTTTGTAGTACAACGGTATGGAGAGGAAGTTCTGGGTGGTTCTGAACTGAGCTGTCGGCTGGTGGCAGAACAGTTGACGGCAACCGGTCAAGATTGTACGGTTTTTACCACCACTGCTAAAGACTATGTGACCTGGAAGAATGAATACCCAGAAGGAGAGACAATACTCAATGGAGTTTCGATTAAACGTTTCAAAGTGGATAAGGAAAGAGATATAGATTCGTTTAATAAATATTCCGATTGGATCTTTGCCAATCAGCACAGCAAAGAAGATGAGATCGAATGGATGGACAGGCAGGGGCCCTGTTGTACCGGTCTAGTGGAAGCGATAGGTAAAGAAGAACAGAATTATGATATCTTCGTTTTTTTTACTTACCTTTATTACAATACTTATTGGGGATTGAAAAAAGTCAAGGGCCAGAAAGCGCTTGTCCCTAAAGCCCATGATGAGCCGGCTCTTTATCTTGACATAATGCAGGAAGTCTTTTCTGCGCCTCAAGCCTTTGTCTTTTTGACAGAAGCTGAAAAAACTATGTTGAGCAGGCAGTTCTTGTTTGAGGGGAAGTACAGTGATGTTGTTGGTGTAGGGGTAGATATTCCCAAAGCTGCTGAGGAAATTGCTTTTTGTAAGAATTATGGTATAGAACGGCCCTATATCCTTTATGCTGGACGGATCGAGCCTGGAAAAGGATGTCAGGAGCTTATAGATTATTTTTTGCAGTATAATCAGGATAATCCAGGTTTGGAGCTTGTGCTTCTTGGAAAGCTGCTAATGGACTTGCCCTCACATCCTGATATCAGATATCTTGGATTTGTTCCGCTAGAAGATAAAAATGCCGCTATGGCGTTTGCTTTGGTGACTATTCATTCTTCCTATCTGGAAAGTCTATGCATGGCGGCCCAGGAGTCCCTTGCAGTAAGAACGCCGATTTTGGTTCAAGGAAAGACTGATCCCCTTAAGCAGCATTGTCTCAAAGGAAATTGCGGACTTTGGTATTCTGGCAGTAAGGAGTTTGCCTTGGCTCTTTCTCTGTTTCGGAAGGATAGTAGATTGCGAAAAATCATGGGGGAAAACGGTTATCAATATATACGACAAAACTATTCCTGGGGAAAAATCATTGATAAATACAGGAAGCTTTTTGGATTTTTAAAACCATAAGAAAATATTGGATAAATTTGACTATCCCCCCTTATTGTGTTAAAAAAATATTAGACAAATGGCTTTTGTAAACTATACAACCAAGAATATTGCTATTAAGATAGTTTATTATGGGCCGGGTCTAAGCGGAAAAACTACAAACCTTCGTCATATATACAGCAGGATGGACAGTTACTCTAGAGGAGAGCTTTTATGTTTGGAAACTCCTATTGAGCGGACGATTTTCTTTGATCTGCTGCCAATAAAGGCAGGTATGATCCATGATTTCCAAATTCATTTTCAATTAATGACTGTTCCGGGTCAGGTCTTTTATGGAGCTTCGAGAAAAAGTGTTCTTAAGGGCGCAGATGGTCTTGTTTTTGTGGCTGATTCTCAAATTCCTCTTCTGGATGCAAATTTAGAAAATTTTGACGGCCTGAGAAAAAACCTTTTAGAATACAATGTTGACTTAAATTTTATTCCGATAGTTTTCCAGTATAATAAGAGAGACTTGGATAATCTTATTCCAGTTGAAACATTCAACAGTCTCCTAAATCCTTTGAAGCTTCCTTTTTATGAGTCCTCTGCCATTAATGGAGAAGGAGTATTTGAAACCCTAAAAGCAATAGCTAAAATTACAGTCCCCTATGTTAGAGAAAAAGTTTTTGGTGAAAAAAGAGAGCCTGCAGAAAAAGAGAAGGAAGAACGGCATTTAATCACAAAAGAAGCAGAGAGAGAGAGAGAAAAACTGAAAGAGGGAGTGACGGAAGAGGTTAAAAAAACCACTAGAGAGGAGGTAGAGTTTGTATCGAAACAAGATGAAGCCCCTATTCGCCTGACAAAAATAAAATTTAAAAGCCATAAGGATATCGAAAATGAAGTCGAGAATCTAGCTAAAGAATTTTCGCATGAGAAATAAACCCTCAATTTATTGGGATCAGGTCTTGTTTTTTGCTTCATTTATATATATTTTTCATTTTTAAGCAAAAAACAAGACCTGACCCCCAAAAAAATATTCCAATGAAAATAATAGGAGCATTCGTACGTCTATACAGATGAGAAGATATGTTATTCAAAATCGCCAGTGCTTCATTAATTGGGATCGATGCATATATTGTTGAAGTTGAAGTCGATATTTCTTTTGGTATGCCGGCCTATGTGACTGTTGGCCTGCCGGATACAACGGTCAGAGAAAGCAAGGAAAGAGTCAGGGCAGCTCTGAAGAATTGCGGATATAGATTTTCTTCGCGCAAAATAATCATCAATTTAGCCCCCGCTGATAGGAAAAAAGAAGGATCTGCTTTTGATCTCCCCATAGCCCTTGGTATTCTGGCCCATTTAGAAGTCTTTCCTGAGGAAAAACTTCACGAATATTTATTTCTGGGTGAATTGGCCTTAGACGGAAGGTTAAAGCCGCAGAAAGGAATACTATCAATGGCAGTTCTGGCAAAAGAGAAAGGTTATGCAGGAATTGTTATCCCCATAGAAAATGAAAGAGAGGCGGCTCTTGTCCAGGGGATTGATATATATGCTATGGAAGACCTGGTGCAGGTTGTAGAGTTTCTCAATGGTTCAGAGTCAATAGCCCCAAGTTGTTATTTACCAGAGGAGCTTCTGCCGGCCTCTGAATATGATGTAGATTTTGAGGAGATAAAAGGACAGCAGCATGTTAAGCGTGCCTTGGAAGTGGCTGCAGCGGGCTCCCACAATATCCTTCTTATCGGTCCTCCGGGTGCGGGAAAGACAATGATGGCCAGAAGGCTCTCTACGATCTTACCTCCTATGACCTTTTCAGAGATTTTGGATGTGACCCGTGTTTATAGTGCTTCGGGCCTTTTAAAAAATAGAAATGCTATTGGTGAAAGGCCTTTCTGCTCGCCTCATCACACAATAAGCGGAGCCGGATTGATCGGAGGGGGGAAGATCCCCAAGCCAGGAAATGTTAGTCTGGCGCATCATGGTGTTTTGTTTCTGGATGAGCTGTCAGAATTTCAGAAACATGTGCTTGAGAGTCTCAGGCAGCCTCTTGAAGATGGGGAAGTCACCATATCCAGGGCTTCCATGACGGTTACTTATCCATCATCATTTATGCTGGTTGCTGCTATGAATCCCTGTGAGGATGCTATGTTTGGAATGTTAGCTTCTGATTTTGAATGTACTGGAAGCCAGAGGATGCGGTATTATTCTAAAGTCTCCGGGCCGCTTATGGACAGGATAGATATCCAGGTCGAGGTAGCTAAAGTAGAGTTTAAAGATATAATTTCCCGACGTGAGAGTGAAAAGTCTGAGCATGTTCGCGCAAGAGTCATTTGTGCCCGGAATATACAGAACAGACGTTTTAAGGAACGAAATATTTACAATAATGCGCAGATGGGAAATAAAGATGTTGCATCATATTGCTCAGTGAATAAGGGCGGAGAGGAACTTATGGAAATGGCTGTTGATAAATTGGGTTTCAGTGCCAGAGCTTATAACAGGGTCCTCAAGGTAGCCCGGACAATAGCGGATTTGAATGGAGAAGAAAACATCAGTGTTGTGCATATTTCAGAAGCTATCCAGTACCGCATTCTGGATAAGTATTTTTGAAAGAGAGGGGATTCGGGTTTAAGGGGTAGGAAACCGTTTACTATTTTCTATTTTCCAGGTATCATAAATATCGACATTTTTTATGAATAGTTCAGGATAATCATTTAATCTGGAGGGAAAGACATGCCAAATAGTGTGCATAGAAAGATTTCCCGGAGAAGTTTTATGGTTGCCTCAACCAGTATTTTTGCAGGAAGTACTTTACTTAAGACCATGCCGCTATATTCCTTTTCCAGTCAAGAGCTTAAGGACGAGCTGTCTGAGGGGGAATTAAAGCTGGTCGAGCAATCTTCTATGGCAAAAGAACTGGAAGATTATTTCCACAAAGGGTACTCATGTGCAGAATCTTTGCTGATGGTTTCGCTTCGCTATCTTAAAAAACCGGAAGAGCTAGTCTGGGCTGCAGCTGGATACGGGGGGGGATTGGGACATAAAGACCTCTGCGGATTTCTGACTGCAGGTGTTATGGGAATCGGTTTTGCTGCAGGTTCCCTCAAGAAAGAAAGAGAAGAAGCTAAAGACTGGTGTAGTAAAAAGGTGAAGGAATACTGGAAATGGTGGAAAGAAAATGCACCCTTACATTGTAAAGATATCCGTATTCCCGGCTCCAGCTCCAAACGCTGCGATCGTCTGGGTCAGCTGGGGGCTGCTAAAGTAGAGGAGCTTATTAGTTCGGTTTAAAGCTTAAAAAAAGGAGTAATAATATGACGTTGATTATTAAAGGGGCAGGGTTGTCTATTGAGGATGTAGTTAAAGTTGCCCGTAATGGGGAAAAAGTTGAACTTCATCAGGAAGCAATGGGGAGAATAAAAAAATGCCGAGCTATGCTTGAAAAAAAGATAAAGGCTCGGGAGATTATGTATGGAGTAAACACCGGGATTGGGGAATTTTCCGAGGTGGTCCTAAATGATGATCAGATCGAACAGTTTCAAAGATATTTGGTCTATAACCATGCAGCCGGGATTGGAGAGGCGGTTCCTATTGATCATGTAAGAGGGGCAATGTTGGGCCGGATAAATGTGCATGCCCACGGCAACTCCGGCTGCCGCCCTGAAATAACTCTAACTTTGATCGATATGCTAAACAAGGGAGTGACTCCTTATGTATGCCGTAAAGGTTCGGTAGGTGCTAGTGGAGATTTAGCACCTATGTCCCAGATAGCTTTGCTGCTGATGGGAGAGGGGTCTGCTTTCTATAAAGGCAAGTTGCTGGATGGCAAAGAGGCGATGGATAAAGCTGGTGTCCCGGTTCCGGGCTTAAAGGCGCGTGATGGACTGGCTTCTATAAACGGTTCTAATCTGCTTACAGCTATGAGTGCTTTGATGCTCTATGATTCTAATAACTGGCTGAAACAGGCTGAGATCGCAGCTGGAATGTCACTTGAAGCTCTAAAAGCCAATATGAAGCCGTATACTCCAAAACTGCATGAGGTCAGGGGCTTTCCCGGTGCTATAAGGAGCGCAAAAGCTATCCAAAAAATTATTCAGGGTGGGGACTTGGTGGAAGGACGTGTTAAGGTTAAGGTCCAGGATGCTTACTCCATGCGTTCAACTCCTCAAGTCATAGGCTCCGCTCATGATGCTTTGTTTTGGGCGATAAAGCAGGTGGAGATTGAATTGAATGGAGTAGGGGATAATCCTATATTCTTTCCGGATGAGGATATGCAGCTTTCCGGAGCAAATTTCCAGGGCTCCCCGGTTGCGCTTCCCATGGATATGGTTGGGATTGCGATTACATCGATCAGTGTTCTTTCAGAACGAAGGATGAACAGATTGAACAACCCGGCCTTAAGTGTGGGGCTGCCTCCTTTTCTTACTAAAGGCGCCGGTATGTTCTCCGGCATGATGCTGAGCCAGTATACAGCCGACATGCAGATTGTTGAGCAGCGCATTCTCTCTGCGCCGGCATCTATTCAATCGATCCCAGCTGCAGCCGACCAGGAGGATTTTGTCTCTATGGGGATGAATACTGCCCTTAAGAATTTTCAGATCCTGGATAATGCTTATGGTATCCTGGGGATAGAATTTATGGCTGCTGCCCAGGCTCTGGACCTGAGGGAGCAGATAGAAGAGAAACCGTATAAATATGGGATCGGCGTAAGCAATGCCCGCAAGGTCATCCGGAAATATGTTGACTTCCTTGATGTCGACCGTCCTCTGTACAATGACCATAATAAGATGAAAGAACTGGTAGAATCGTGTGAGATTTTACGCGAAGTCGAGAAAGCCGCAGGTTGTCTGGAATAATCCAGCAGGGAGGGAAAGTTGTGAAGAAAACAGCTTCTATTTTACTAATTTTTTTAATTGTGATAACAACTGTATCCTTTTTATTGTCAGAAAATTTCATCTCCCTATTTGATGGAAAAACTTTGAACGGCTGGCGAAAATTGACAGAGTATAGCGGCGATGCTGGCTCCTGGGAGGTTGTTGAAGGCGTGATTGTGGGCAGCCAGTATCCGGCAGGACAGGGAGGGCTTTTAGTAACT
>JAUWTR010000199.1 GCA_030614645.1 Candidatus Aminicenantota bacterium | reverse complement strand
TTGTGAATAATACCCTTTTTGTGAATGAAGCCAATGACATCATTGATTTGTTTCATTATTTTCAAAGCCACCTCAATTGATGGCTTTTGTTCTTTTTTTATATATTCAGTCAAGGTAATGCCTTCCAGCAGCTCCATAGCAATAAAAAGAACGCCACTATGTTCGCCCCTCTCCATTACTTTTACAATATTGGGATGATCAAGCTGATCAATTATTGAAGCCTCTCGTTTAAACCTCTGTACCAGGGTTTTATCCTCGAAAAGTTCTTCTCTCATTACCTTTAAAGCGAATATGCCTGTTTTATCCAATAAATTTCTTGCCTTGTATATGGTTCCCATACCGCCTGAGGCAATTTTATCCATTATTTTATAGTGACCGATCACATTCTTTTTTTTCCAGAAAGAGAAAAAATAGAAATACTTTTTTAGTAAAAGAAAGAATATGATCATAATAAGAATAAAACCAACAATAAAGGCATTACGCAGAATTTTTTGACGGCCATATCTTAAGGTTTGAATTTCAATGTTCTGTTTTAGAAGCTCAATTTCCTGCTCTTTCTTAATGGTGTCGTATTCAATCTGCATTCTGGTGATCTGTAAATTGCTGTCTTCATTAAATAATGTATCTTTTATTTCACTATATTTAATATAAAAATCGTATGCCTTTTGATAATTGCCCAACTTTTTATGGATATTTGAGAATTCAAAAAAACAATCTTTTTTTAACGTTATATTATTTATTTGTTTGGCAATTTCCAAGGCCTTATTTAATGTCTCCAGGGCTTTTTGCTCTTGACCACTGGCACTGTGGATTTCAGCCAATATTTTAAGGGAGATTCCCTCTGAATCAGATAAAGGCTCTATATAATTAAAGGCCTTGTTAACATTTTCCAGGGCTTTATCATATAATTTTAATTTTAAAAAGGTGTTGCCTATATTACCGTAAATTATGGCCAAAAGGTCTTTGTTTTTTAATTGCAGTGCGATTTTTTCCGATTTAAGGAAATAAATCAATGACTTTTTATAATCCTTTAAATCCTTGAAAAGATCACGCAAATTATTATATGTATACGACAACCCGGATAACGCATTCAATTTTTTATGTAAATTCTCGGCTTTAAAGTAGTATTCCTCAGCTTTATCAAATTTTTTTAAATTGTCATACAGTATGGCAATATTTCCCAGATTGATGGCCACCCCGGATTCATTGCCGATTTTTTCATCAATGGTTATGCATTCAAAATAGTGTTTTAATGCTTTTTCATAGTCTCCCAGATACCAATAAGTAATCCCTATATTGCCAATACAATCGCTAATTCCCAGGGGAACTTTTTCCTTTCGAAAAATTTTTAGTGCTTCTCTAAAATGTTCAAGAGCCTGGCCGTAGTTGTTCTTTTGTAAGAACACTGTTCCCAATCGATTCAATACCCGGGCCTTCTGGAAATTATCCCCCAATTCAATAAATATTTTAAGGCTTTTATTTAAAAGATCCAAAGCCCTGGCATGCTCCCCGAGATCTGAATTTCCCATGGCCAATTGTATAAATGCTTTCCCTTTAAGTTTTTTACTATTTATCTGTTCAGCTATTTTCAGTGCCTTGTTGGCGTACTCAATAACTTTTTCTGGATTTCTTTCCTCATATTTACGGGAAAGCTCAATTAATAAAGCCCCTTTTTTTTCTCCTTTTACATTTTCCAATTGGCTTTGCAGTTTTTTAATATTGGATTCAGGAATCAATGGTATGGATGAGAGGATAATAACCATGAAATAAATAGCTATTCTTGGATTAATTTGCATTCTTCTCTATTTGGTTAATACTCAATGATAACACAAAAATATAAAAAATGATTGAAGAGTAATTCGCCCCCATATCTGTTTCTCTCTTCTCGTAAATATTTTGCTTTTTATGAAGTCAAAACTTCTCTGATCTTTCTTGTCAATTCTTCTGGAGTAAACGGTTTTTGAATAAGGTGAATATCGCTCTCTACTAATCCGTGGTAGGATATTATGTCTCTCGAATAACCTGACATATACAATACCTTAAGCTCAGGTTTTGAGATTGAGAGTTTTTCTACCAATTCTTTACCACTCATACAAGGCATTACGACATCAGTTAGAAGTAAATTTATCTCCTTTTTATGTTTTTCCCAAATGGGGAGAGCCTCTTTTCCGCTTTTGGATGCTAAGACTTTATAACCACATTCGGTTAGAATCTTTATAGTAAGTTCAAGGATATTTTCTTCATCTTCAACCAATAGAACTGTTTCTTTTCCTTTAAGGAGTCTGGATGACTCGGACAAGACAACTTCTTTTTCCAATTGTTCATCCACTTTTGGCAAATAAATCTTAAGAATTGTTCCTTTTTCTACCTCGGAATACACATTAATGTGACCTCCACTTTGGTTTACTATTCCATATACAGTGGAAAGCCCCAAACCGGTACCCTTTTCCTTGGTGGTAAAAAATGGTTCAAAAATGTGAGATAAAGTCTCAGCGTCCATTCCATATCCTGTGTCACTTACGGCAAAAAGAACATATTTCCCTGGTTTTACATTTGGATATCTCTTGGTATAGTGCTTATCAAGTTCCGCATTCCTGGTTTCAATAGTTAGTTTTCCACCTTTGGGCATTGCATCTCGGGAATTCACAGCCAGGTTCATGATTATCTGTTCAACTTGATTGGGATCGATTTTTATATTTCCAAGTGCCTTGTCAGATATAAATTCCAATATGATATCTTCTCCCAAAATACGCTGAAGTAAAGGTTTGAAGTTTCTTATAACCTTATTTAAATCCAGAACTTTGGGCTGAATCAAAGCCCTGCGGCTAAAAGCCAAGAGTTGTTGAATGAGAGTTGTGGCTTTATCTGCTGTTTTTAATATCTGCTTCATGTAGTTTAACGTTTGACTATTTGAAGGGAGTTTCATTTTAGCTATTTCTGTATAGCCAATTATTGAAGTGAGCAGGTTATTAAAATCATGGGCGATACCGCCTGCTAACCTTCCTATGCCTTCCATCTTCTGAGCCTGGAAAAACTGCTGTTCAAGATGTTTGCGTTCTGTGATATCTTCGATAATACCATCATAATATTTTATCTTCCCTTTCTCATCTTTCACTGCTACAGCGGAGACAGAGGCAATTAAGAGGGTTCCATCCTTTTTCTTTAATTTTAATTCCTCATCTTTTACAAATCCTTCTCTCAACATTTTATGATTAAATTTATTTCTGTCTTCTGGATTTTGATATAAATCAACAACGTTTATAGCCAGAAATTCTTTTCTGTTCTTAAAGCCAAATGTCTTAATAATTGCAGGGTTAGCTTCGAGAAATGTACCTTTATGGTCGGGAGAGTTTCTATATATACCAAGATTTATATTTTCTGTTAATGTTCTGTAATTTTCCTCGCTTTCGCGAAGTGCTTTTTCTGTCTGGTTTCGTTCCAATACATTCACGCACATTTCACCTACAATTTTAAGCAGTGCGATTATGTCCTCTGACCATGACTTTTCCTTCCTTACCGAATCAAATCCAAGAAATCCATAAAGTGACTTACCATATATCATCGGAACAAGGACAAGCGATTGGATTCCTTGCGATTGGAAAAATTCCTTTTCAGTTACATCAGCCGGAAGATCAGCGACACGGGGAACATGGATGGTTTCAAATCTCTTTATTTTACCTTCACACCAGGAGAAGGTACTAACCAATAAACCCTGGTTGATGTGGATTTGAGGTTTAATTCCTTCGGCACACCACTCATGTGTATTGTTCATCCTGGTGAGGTTGTCGTAAAACAAAAAGATATAACTGCGGTCAATATCAGCAAATTCTCCAATTTTTTGCAAGGCATAGTTTATTCTTTGGTCGATCTCATCCGGCATAACGTTGATGAAGTTTGTTGATAATGTAGAGATGAGTCTCTCCAGTTCAACTCGATACAGTAATTTTTCCTCCGTGTGTTTGCGTTCAGTTATGTCCTGACCCTGGGCTATGGTAACCAGGAGTGTTTGATCCTCCTGGTTATAAATATTTGCTGAATTCCACAACCCTATACGTGTTTCACCGTCTTTGCGAAGAATTGGGATTTCCACTGTTTCCCAGTATTTCCCTTCTGAAGCGCTTTCAATCTTTTTCAGGGAAACCGAGCGGTATTTTTCAGGAAACAGGGTGTCCAGTGGTTGTCCAACCATTTCTTCTGCACTTCGTCCGCTCATTTTTTCAAAAGCCTTATTAAAAATACTTATTTTTTTCTCAGGATTCCAGACAATAATAGGGGCATTGGCATATTCTATTAGATTTTGTAGATAGTCACTGGTTTCTTTTAGTTCCTTTGTCTGTTTTATGACTTCTCTTTCCAGAGAATGAGCCCAGCGATAAGAGATTAGAAAGGAAAAAATCCCGCCTCCTATCAATACCAATATGACAAAGCTCAATATATATAGCTCGGATCGATGGGCTGAGCGAATAATTTCCTCTACTTCATAAACCGGAGC
>JAUWTR010000065.1 GCA_030614645.1 Candidatus Aminicenantota bacterium | reverse complement strand
CGCCGGGACCGGACTGGGATACCGAAAATTTTCGACTGTACTTTTAAAGATTTCTGAAAATAGATAATAGAGAAAAAGTGGGATTAGGGATTATGGGGGAAATCCCTGTCTTTCGCAGGGACTTACCAGTGTCCATGCCTTACAACTTTTGTAAATTTAAAAAAAGTTGGGGGAGTTCCTCATTTCCTATTTACTATTTACCGATAACTTTGTATTATTTGCATGGAAAAAATATATGGCTGCCCAAAAAAGAATATTGCTTATCGAAAAAAACGATAAGCAGAGTAAATATCTCTTAAATTTTTTGTCAAATAGATCATTTGAAGTCGATAATGCAGAATCTTATAATGAAGCTACAATTAAACTTCTCAGCTCAAATAATTACACTCTTGTCCTAATTGGTTTCACCGCATTTAATACCAATACTCTCAGTGTCATCCATAATATAAAATCATTCAATCCACATTTGGGAATAATGCTATTGACAAATCTTAAAAAGCCCGACCTTCCAATATCTCTTTTAGATAAGGGTCTGATCGACCATGTTTCCAGCCCGAACAATCTGGCCGGTATCTATTCCGCCCTTAAAAACGAATCAAAAAAGAAGTTACTAATTAAAAAAAATAAAGCCTATAAAAAACAATTGAATAGACATCACCACGAACATCAAAAAAACATCAGAAAAACTTTAGATCTGGAAGAAATTCATGACTCTACCTTAGAAAATCTAATGACCGCTCTTGACCTCCGGGATGTAGAAACTTTCAGCCATTCCCAAACAGTAGCAAAATACAGCCTGAGACTTGCCAGCCTCCTAGGGATTAAAGACAAGGTGACTATCAACAACATAAAAAAAGGGGCTCTTCTCCATGATATAGGTAAAATAGCTATCCCGGATTCAATTCTTAAAAAGCCCGGTGTTCTTTCACCCCCAGAATGGGAAAAAATCAAACGGCATCCTACCCTCGGTTATGGATTAATAAAAGAAATAAAACTGGTCAAAGAAGTTGGGAATATTATTCTGTTTCATCATGAAAGATATGACGGCAAGGGATACCCCAAACAGCTTAAAAATAAAAAGATACCATCAGAGGCAAGGATCTTTGCCCTGGCAGATGCTCTAGATGCAATCACATCGCACCGACCCTACAGAGAAGAAAGAACCTTTTCTTATGCAAAAAAAGAAATCCAGAAACATTCCGGCACACAATTCGACCCTAAAATAGTGGAGGCTTTCTGTTCTTTTCCTTTAAAAAATTGGGAGGAAATTCGTTTCCAAACCACCAAGATCATGCCTTTTTTTGAAGACATGATGCAAGTCAGCCAGAGAAAAAACAGGAAATGATTCTTCATCTCTTCCGGGCTGTAAAAACCCGGGGAATTCCAGTCAGGTCGCTATAACATGAGATCTTTTCCCACTCTTTGCCAAAAAGGGTCCGTACTGATTTTTCCTGCCCGAATCCGATCTCAAATATAAGATATCCACCGGTTTTTAGAAATGCAGCTCCCTCATTAACCAATTTTTCTATCACCTCAAGGCCAGTCTCACCTGCAACCAATGCTTTTTCCGGTTCATGGTCTCTAATCCCCCGGTCAAGATTTTCCCAATCCTCTATGGCCACATAAGGCAGATTTGAAATAATAAAATCACATCTTCTATCCAGTCCCAGTTTTTTCAACGGCATACACAAATCCCCGCAGATCAGGGTAATCCTTGATTTACCCTGGAGCAAAACATTTTTCCGGGCGATATCTAACGCTTTCTTAGAAATATCCGTGGCATAGATCTCAGCTCTGTCTAACTCCTTAGCCAAGGAAATTGCTATATTCCCACAGCCTGTTCCAATATCTGCAATTATTTCCTCTCCACCTGTTGAAAGTTCAATTGTTTTTTCAACAAGCAACTCAGTTTCCGGCCTCGGAATCAGAACTCCAGGCCGAACTTTAAAAGAGAGTGACCAGAATTCTTTGCTTCCAATCAAATATGCCGATGGCACACCCTTAAGGCGTTTTTTTACCATACGCAGGTACTTCTTTTCCTGGGCAGAAGACATAAGTATCCCCGGTTCTGAGTAGAATTTTTCTTCAGATAACGAAGCTGAAGCAAAAAACAGCAACTTTGCTTCAAGAGAAGAATGCGGCAGGTCTTTTAAAAGAACTTTCCCCTTCTGCAATATTTCCTGAGCACTTTTCACTGCACTCCCTAATCCTCAAACCAGATTTTCTCTCCCCTCACCCATCATTTGGCTCTGGAAATGCATAGTCAGCGTATCTATAATCTCATCCAAGTCTCCATCTAGGATATTTTCCAATTTATGCAGTGTCAAGTTTAGGCGATGATCGGTAACCCTAGACTGAGAAAAATTATATGTCCTGATCTTCTCGCTCCTTTCCCCTGTCCCGACCTGAGATTTCCGGTTTTGTGAGATCTCTTTCTGCTGCTCTTTCTGCGCAATATCAAGCAGCCTTGTCCTTAGAATCCGCAAAGCTTTATCTTTGTTGCGATGCTGAGATTTTTCATCCTGGCAAGAGACTACCAGGCCGGAAGGTTCATGTGTTACCCTTATAGCTGAATAGGTACGATTTACACTTTGCCCGCCGGGTCCAGATGAACTAAATGCTTCTATTCTCAAGTCCTTAGGATCGAGCTTAATATCTACATCCTCAGCTTCCGGCAGGACCGCAACCGTGACTGTAGAGGTATGTATACGTCCGCTGGTTTCTGTTTGCGGTACCCTTTGGACGCGGTGAACACCGCTTTCATATTTAAGCTTGGAATAAACCCTATTGCCCCTTATATTTACGATAATCTCCTTAAATCCTTTTATCGAAGAAGAACTAGTACTCATAATCTCTTTTTTCCAGCCTTTTTTCTCGGCCAAGCGTGAATACATCCGGAATAAATCCTGGGCAAAAAGTGATGCCTCATCTCCTCCTGCTCCCGCTCTTATTTCCAGAAAAACGTTCTTTTCATCATTGGGATCCTTAGGAAGAAGCAGCACTTTCAACTCTTTTGTAATCTTTTCCAGTTCCTTTCCAAGCTCCTGCAATTCTTCTTCAGCAAGTTCTTTGAGTTCCTCTTCTGCATCCGGGTCATCAATGATTTCCCTGGATCCTTTTATGCTTTTATGTGTATTTAGAAAACTTATATAGGCTTTTACAATAGGCTCAAGTTCAGCCCTTTCTTTGGAAAGATTTTTAACTTTATTCGGATCGGAAACTATATCAGAATCTGACAACAATGCAGTCAGCTTGTCATACTTCGCCTTTACATTGCCCAACTCTTGAAGCATTATACCTATCTTTTAATCTCACCGTATTTCTTCCTGAACTTTTCTACTCTTCCTGCACTGTCAATGAACTTCTGTTTTCCTGTATAGAAGGGATGGCACTGTGAACATATCTCAACTCTGATTTCCTTTTTAGTTGACCTTGTTTTAAAACTATTTCCACAGGCACAAATTATCTGGCACTCATCGTAATTCGGATGAATATCTTTTTTCATTTTAAAATCTCCTAATTCAGCAATTATTATAACAGAATTCCTGCAAAACTAAAACATCTTCCTGCAGTTCCCTTCCAATATTTCTTCAAACTTATAAAAGTTGTAAGGCCTGGATACTGGTAATTCCCTACGAAAGACAGGGATTTCCCCCAGCAGGGAAATCCCTTCCTGTCCTCACAACGCTCTCCTCGAGATTCTCTCAAGGAACCATGCCCGCGTTGTTCCGGATGGCTTTCTCCGGGATTTACCAGTATCCAGGCCTTTACTGCTTTATCTGCTTTTCCTGCTTTTGCTGATTATAATCACAACAGTAATACCCAGTAGATCAAAAAATAAATCAAATATGCTAAATGACCGGTACGAAAGTACGGCCTGCCATATTTCTATTCCCAGGCCATAGCATATCGCCATAAAAAAAATCTTTATATAAGGAACCCTAAATCTGCCCAATCTATAATACCCATAACATATAAGCCACACAAGCAGGCCAAACATACAGAAATGCAGAAAGGAATCAGATAAAATAACAGAAAGAATCAGATGGGATTCCGAAATTTTCGAAATTTTATCAACTGGTACCGAACATCCTCCAAACATCACCACTGCAAAAACCCAGGCTGGCATAAAAGGATGATCCTTTACAAAGGTCCTCATTTTATTTTATTTATTTTCTCCCAATAACACGACCAATCAATGGAATATCGCAATTTTTTTTCCTTCTCATCTGCCATTTCTGTATATTCTTTGGAAATAAAATACTTTTTCATTTCCTTGTTTAAGGGATAGACTTGAGCCTCGCCTTTCCACTTATATATATTATTTTCTTTATCCCGCAGACAATTCAAATGAACTATCCAGGCTAACTGTTTGAAGGAAATATGTGAAAATGATTTCCGGATCGTCTGAACCTCTGCTTTCTTTTCCGGATTGATAAAATGATAATTTCTGGAAAACAGGAGGGCATTATGAAAATAAGCTGGAAACGCTAGGATCCCGTCATTTCTATTTAGCCGGGCTAAATAGACAAATAAATCGATTATCTTTTTCCCCAAATTAAGACCACGATAATTCTGTCCGGGAAGTGGAGTTTTATCGCCGGAAAAAGGCAAATTAGGGTTTTGTAAAGTCAGCCATTCCAATACTAAAAAATCAAATTTTAAAAATGAGAATTTTAAGGGAGGATCAGTTATTGGCTTAAACCTGCCTTCCCTTATTTTTAAATCAACAACTAAATTTTCCGGCCTGTTGTCTTTATAAAACATCTTAAGCCTCTGCAATGGTGGAAATTCAGAAGAGTCAAGTTCAACATTAATCGGCCATAGCTTGCGCTTCTGAGCCTCTCGAGCAAAACTTTTCTTTTTTAATACAATGGCAGCTTCACGCAGGGTGTATTTCCCAAGAAAAAGAGTAGAACCTTTTTTCTTGTCTAAATCCGAAAAAAGATCATCCTGGCTTACAAGAAATGAAGGGCGTACACCTGAAGTTTTTTTAGTTTTAAAAAAAGTCATCCTAATCAATTTCCTAAATAATAGGACTTATTTTAAACAAAAAGAATCTTCCTTACAACTAAGTTTTTAGATTCCCTCTCTAACCTTTAGCATCTTTCCATTTACAATTTTCTATTTTCTAACTATCATACATATCGACATTTTTGTGAATATTTCAGGTAAGTGATATTATATAATAATGAGCAGAGGTTAATTTGAAAGCAGATAAAAAAGCAACTGAAATTAACCTGGAAGATGTTTTCTTAAGGTATTGGTCCCAGATAAGTTTCCGGGTTAGAAGGTCAATTGGCTTTAATAACCCGGAATGGGAGGATATCTGCAGTAATATTATTCTTAATGTTATTGAATCTGTAAAAACGGGGAAATTTAAAGGAGAAAGTTCAATAGGAACATACATATTTTCTATAACATCTCATAAAATAACAGACTATATCAGGAAAAAAAGCAGAAAACCAAAATATTTCCTTGATGTCTCTAGCTCTCTTGATCCTGCTGTTATCGCAGAAAATAAAGAACAAGCTAAAATGACATTTAAAGCCTTAAAAAAAATAAAATCCAAACACGCAGATATTATGTACCTTTATTATTATATGGGCATTTCACAAAAACAAATCGGAGAAATGTTTTCCATCTCTGCAGGAAGAGTAAGCCACTTAATTAATAGTGCCAAAAAATCACTGAAAAAAACAATTGGAAAATAACCTTTATTTCTTGTGAAAACTCAGCACATCATCTCCCATCCTAACCTTCCGCTCCAGCTTGAAATATTTAGTTTCAAATTTCGTTTTAAAATGATGGCGTAATATTATCAACCCGGTCTCCTTAAGAATGCTTCGTTTAAAAATTACTTTTAGGGGATTTCGTTCATCCAGCAACCTGTATGGTGGGTCCAGGAATATTAAATCAAATTTCAGCTCATCCCTGGCTAGATTTATTACTGCCCGGTTGAATTCCTTATGCAAAACAATAGCTTTATCCCCAGCCTGACATTTATCCAGGTTATGCCTGATTATTTTTACAGCAGGATAGAATTCATCAATAAAAACAACCAGCCGCGCTCCCCGACTTAAAGCCTCTATACCAACAGAACCGGTTCCTGCAAAACCGTCAAGGAAATCTTTTTCAGGAATATCGGAATTGATTATACTGAAAAGTGAGCCTTTCAGCTTATCCGGCATCGGCCTTACGTTTGGGCTGTGAACTCGTTTCAGCTTTTTTCCCTTATAAAGACCGCTAATAATACGTATCATTATGCTTTCTAATTAAATAGTAAATGGTTAGTAAATTGTTTACAGCTTTTACTGCTTCAGTAAAAAAACACCGCCCTCCCCTTCCTTGTCCTGATATCTTTTATTCCAAATGGTAAGGCATACCAATCGCTGATGCTGCTCGATTCTGTGTCATTTATTTTTGAAGCTACATATATCACCATATCAAGGATCACCTTATTTATTTGCTGACCTTCAAGAAAAAGCTTGTCAATATTAATCCTTACTTTTTTTTCCTTAATATCCAGTTTCGCGCCAAAATAAAAATTCATGTAGGGGCGTAAGATTTCGGGAAGCTTCTGTCCTTGCAGGTCTATAAATATTTTCCCTTCGATCTTATTGTCCTCAAATATTTTAAGCCGTAGTTCCTTCATTATTTCTTCTTTGTCAATATCGATCAAGTAAGCAAAGTACGAGTTGAGTTCACTTTCTGTAACTTCGATTTCTCTTTGAGGGCCCGAATATTCCATCAATTGCGCTTCTTGTAATCTTTCAATATAGCCGACAACCTTAAGGGCGTCTTCAATAGAATACTCCACCTGGGAAAAAAGCGGGGTTGTAATCAGTAGTATTAGCAAAACATGTGTAAATTCGCGTCTAATTATAATTTTATTGTAATTAATAATTTTCCACTCAAATTTCACTGCTTTAAAGCCATTCACCGCTTTAAAAAAGATGGGAGCTTGATCTTAAATGACTTTTTTCTATCTCTGGGATTCTTCGGTTCAGGAAGCTCAGGAATAGCCTTGTCATCCAAGACTGCTTTGGGATTCTTTGTTACCAAAGCCTTAGCCTTATTCTCTCCTATGACAGCGGTTATGACCTGAACAGTTGCTGAAATTTCCGGTTTGCTGGCTCTGGTGTTATGACAATCACTTCCGACAAAATGGATAAAGTTTGATTTAATGAATTCAATTGCAGCCTCTTTTACACGAGTGCCGTAGAGTCCTTTAAAACTTCCAGAGTTTACCTGGCAAAGTCCTCCCATCTGAACCAGGTCAAACAATAATTCAGGACTCTGCCGGAATATAGAATTTCTCTCCGGATGAGCTATGATCGGAATCAGCTCCTCACTCATCAAATCAAAAAACAGCTGTTTTACCCCGGTAAATATGTGGTCGGAGGGAAATTCTACCATAATATATGAGCCCTTATTGATAACTAGGCTTTCTTTGTGTTCTTTAATTTCAGTTAATAGATTATGGCTTATATGGACCTCAGCTCCGGAATAAATCTCCATAGCAATATTTTTTTCCTTCAAAGCCTCAACAAAATTATTCCTGACAGCATTTATATTATCAATATTATTGTG
>JAUWTR010000031.1 GCA_030614645.1 Candidatus Aminicenantota bacterium | reverse complement strand
CGATAGTATCAAATGCTAAAGACCCTACAATAACTAAACTCATGATAATCCATCCTTTTTATGAATAATTCAGGTTATGTATTTTCCGATAATATATCGAAGCTTTTCCTTGGTCTCTTGGGGAATAAGGTCTGCTTTGGTGACGATACAGTTCTTCACGGCAAACATACAGTCACATTTTCCTGTATCTCGCTCTGGCAGCAAACTCACAGTTTTTTTTATTAAAGCTTTAGCCTTGTCTAAATTTTTCGCCATATTTTCCAGGATCATATCTACCGAAACCGTCTCCTCATCCTCATGCCAGACATCATAATCAGTGACCAGACTCATAGTAGCATAACAGATCTCAGCCTCCCTGCTCAATTTAGCTTCTGTAACACTGGTCATGCCAATAACATCGCATCCCCATGAACGGTATATATTAGATTCAGCTTTGGTTGAAAAAGAGGGCCCTTCAATACAGATATAAGTCCCCCCTGAATGAATACGCAATCCCAGATCTTGCCCGACTTTATACAAAATTTCAGAAAGATCAGGACAAACAGGCTGGGCAAAACTGACATGAGCGACAGCTCCATTGCCAAAAAAAGTGTTTTTACGCCTGGTCCTGTCATAAAACTGGTCTGACAGGACAATATCCTGAGGTCGAATCTCTTCCTTTAAAGAACCGACCGAGTTTACAGATAAGATCCTTTCTACTCCAAGCATTTTAAAACCATAAATATTTGCCTGGTAATTTATCTCTAAAGGAAGAATATGATGCCCCCGGCCGTGCCGGCTAAGAAAAGCGACCTTTTTTTCAGCCAGCATACCAATAACAAAAGAATCTGAAGGCTTGCCAAAGGGGGTATCCACATCGATTTCTTCAAGGACTTTAAGCCCGTCTATCTGATAAAGGCCGGTTCCTCCTATGATTCCGATTTCAACCAGGGGTAATTTTTTATTATTTTTGTCTGTCATTCAATCTCCTTTCCATAAATAACATAGCTTATTTGTATATAATTAATCTTTACACAAGTCAAGGCACAGGCAAATGTCTATATGAATTTGAGTTTTAAGGGCAATTCAGTTATTCTATTAGCCATAGGAAAATCAATTGAATAAGAAACAGGACATTTCATCTCTCATCCCGGCCCTTCTTGATGCCCAAAAAATCGCAATTCTAACTGGTTCCGGGATATCAGCGGAATCAGGGATACCCACATTCCGGGGAAAGGACGGCCTCTGGAAAAACTTCAGGGCCCAGGAGCTTGCCACTCCAGCTGCATTCAGCCAAAATCCCAAATTAGTCTGGGAATGGTATGACTGGCGCCGGGGGATCATAGCTGACAAAAAGCCCAATCAAGGGCACAAAATTTTGGTAGAATGGGAAGCACATTTCCCCTCATTTGCCATAATCACTCAGAATATCGACGGTTTTCATCAAAAAGCCGGCTCCCGGAATGTGCTGGAACTGCACGGTAATATCTGGAAGGCAAGATGTACTAAAGAAGGGACAATCCTAGAGATTTACGATACTCCTCTCAAAGCAATTCCTCTTGTATGCCCTGATTGCTGGGCACTATTACGGCCTCATGTAGTCTGGTTTGGGGAATCCCTTGATTCAGATACACTGCAAAAAGCCTTCTCCCTAAGCTCAGACTGTGATCTGATGTTTGTAATAGGTACTTCAGCAGAGGTCCAGCCCGCAGCTTCCCTGCCTCTTGCAGCTGGAGAAAGAGGAGCAAAAGTTGTGGAAGTCAACCCGGATGTCACACCCCTTTCATCCTTTGCAGATTTTTCCTTCCGGGGTAAAGCCGGTGAAATTTTGCCGCAAATAAACACAGCGCTCAAACAAGCAATCTCTAAAAGGAATAATTAAAAATGCACTATATATATGTTGATGGCTCGTCTGGAATCAGCGGGGATATGATGCTTGGTGCTTTACTCGACCTGGGAGCAGATGTATCTGTGTTTAAAGAAAAAATGAGCACTCTGGATCTTCCTGTTAAAATCTCAGTCAAGGAGACAAAAAGATCCTCTTTGCGCGCTTTAAAAGTAGATGTTGAGGTCCGGAGAAAAGAAAAGCTCACAAGAAAATGGAGCGATATTGAAACTCTGATAAAAAAGAGCATTTTTTCTCAGGCTGTTAAAGAGAATTCCCTTAACATATTCAAAACATTATTTAAAGCAGAATCCAAAGTACATGGACATTCTTTCCAGGAGTGTCATCTGCATGAAGCCGGAGCAGATGATGCGATCATAGACATAGTCGGCACCTGTTTTCTGATTGAAAACCTGAAGATCAGCGATATTTTTTCATCTCCTCTGAATATAGGAGCAGGCAGTGTTAATACTTCCCATGGAATCCTGCCTGTACCCCCCCCGGCTGTAGCCGAAATCTTAAGCAGCATCCCAGTTTATTCTGCCGGGATAAAAGAAGAATTAACCACCCCAACAGGAGCGGCTATAATCTTAACTATGGCAAAAAAGTTCCTCTCTTTCCCGGAGCTTTGTTATAAAAAAATAGGCTGCGGGGCCGGAGAACGAGACTTCCCTGGTTATCCCAATATTCTGAGACTTTTTTATGGTGAAGTTAAAAATTTCAGCTCAGAAAAAAAACTCTTCCAGATCGAGACAAATATTGATGACGCTAATCCTCAAATCCTTGCTTTTTTCCTGGAGAAGGCTTTTAAAATGGGAGCTCTTGATGTATTTTTTACTCCCATTATCATGAAAAAAAACCGCTTAGCAACAAAAATAACGATCCTGACAACATCTGAAAAAATAAATACTCTTGTCCAGGCAGTCTTTGAAGAGACAACTTCGATCGGAGTCCGTTATTTCCCGGTCGAACGCAGGATACTCGAACGCAGCATAAAAAAAATAAACGTTCTGGGAGAAGAATTAGACGTTAAAGTTTCCCTTCTTAAGGGCAAAGAAGTGAATATCCAGCCTGAATTTTCCGTATGCCGGAAGATAGCTGAAAAAAAGCAGGTTCCAGTAAAAAAAATCATAGAACTTGCAATAAGCGAGTATAATAAAATAAGGAAAAACTAAGGAGAATCAAGTGGATAAAAAGAAGATCGAAAAAGGAGTCAAGCTTATCCTAGAGGGAATAGAAGAAGACACTCAAAGACCCGGCATACAAAAAACCCCGGCCAGGGTCGCTGATATGTTTGAAGAAATTCTGGGCGGCATAAAGGAAAATCCAGCCAAATATCTCCAGCCGATTAAAGGCGAAAAACACGACGAAATGGTCCTGATCAAAAATATTCCTCTCTACTCTATGTGCGAGCACCATTTACTTCCATTTGCCGGAGTGGCCCATGTTGCATATATCCCAAAAGGAGGCCGAATTGTCGGCCTAAGCAAGATAGCCCGGGTAGTCGAGACTTTTACCCGCAGGCTACAGGTCCAGGAAAGGCTCACTAAAGAAATCGCTGACCTAATAAATGAAACGTTAAAACCTTTGGGTGTCATGGTCGTTATCGAGGCCGAACACATGTGTATGTCAATGCGGGGAGCTAAAAAACCCAGATGTCTGACAGTAACTTCCGCTGTTAGAGGATCTTTTCGAACCCATGACGCAACCCGGGCTGAAGCTATGACCTTAATAAGAGGAGGCTTTTACGGTGGCAGAGAAGTCTAAGAATAGATTCTACATCACAACCCCGATTTATTATGTAAATGATATTCCTCATATCGGACATGCCTACACAACTATTATCACTGATGCCATATGCCGTTATAAAAAACTTACCGGAAATGAGGTGTTTTTTCTCACAGGAACTGACGAACATGGACAAAAAATCGAAAAGCGGGCAGAAGCCAAAGGAATAAAACCGATTGAACTCGCAGACCAGGTAGTAGGAAGATTTAAGAACCTATGGAAGGCTTTAAATATCTCCTATGATTATTTTATCCGGACAACTCAATCTTCCCACGAGAAAGGAGTGCAGAAAATATTTCAGAAATTAAAGGATAAGGGAGATATATATAAAGGCGTTTATGAAGGGTATTATTGTGTATCCTGTGAAAACTTTATTTCCGATGATATCCCTCTGGAAAAGGAAGGTAACAAGATTTGTCCGGATTGTGGAGAGCAGGCTGGAAAAGTATCTGAAGAATGCTACTTTTTCAAACTTTCTGCCTATCAAAAGCCCCTGCTCGATCATTATAAAAAAAATCCCCATTTTATCCGGCCAAAAAGCCGCATGAACGAAATTAAAAGCTTCGTGGAACAGGGGCTTAAAGACTTGAGTATAACACGCACTACTGTAAAGTGGGGCATTCCAGTACCAGACGATCCTGATCATTCAATATATGTCTGGTTCGATGCCTTACACAACTACTTAACAGGGATCGGCTATGACTGGAACCCTGAGTTATATAATAAATTCTGGCCTCCGGATGTCCACCTTATTGGCAAAGATATACTCCGCTTCCACGCAGTATTCTGGCCGGCCTTTCTAATGGCAGGCGGTTTTCCTTTGCCCGGAACAGTATTCGGTCATGGTTGGTGGCTTAAAGACAAAACAAAGATGTCAAAATCCAAAGGAAACGTATTGGACCCTCACCTTATTCTTGATACTTTTGGTACTGACCCTCTCAGATACTTTCTCCTGCGAGAAATCCCTATCGGATTGGACGGAAATTTCTCTCATGAAGGCTTTATTCACCGGGTGAATTCTGACCTGGCAAATGACCTGGGCAATCTAGTACAGCGCACTCTTACTATGATCCACAAATATTTTTCTGGAAAGATCATAGAAATGGATGATGAAAACGAGACCGATAACAAGCTCAAAGCAGAGTTTATCACCTGCAAAGATAAAGTAACCGCCTCTTATGAGGAATTCGCTATAAACAAAGCCCTGGAAGAAACATGGGTATATATTAACTTAGTCAATAAATACCTGGCAGACAGCGAGCCCTGGAAGTTGGCTAAAGATGAATCAAAAAAGAAGCGGCTGGCCCGCATTCTTTTTCAGGCCGCAGCCGCAATTAGGACTATCGCATATTTTGTTTATCCGGTTATGCCTGAATCAGCAGATAAAATATGGGCCCTATTGGGAGAAGAGAAATCTATTCCAGATCAATCCTTTGCTGAGCTTGAATTTGAGGATTTTAAGCTTGGCCAAAAAATACAGAGAACTAAGCCTCTGTTCCCCAGGGTCGAGCTTAAAGACTTTCTTAAAGAAGAGGAGAAAAAAATGGACTACCTTACATTTGACGAATTTAAAAAAATGGACCTAAGAGTAGGAGAGATCATAAAGGCTGAAAAAGTGGAAGGCACCAAAAAACTTATTAAAATGGAAGTTGATATAGGGGGTGAAACCCGCCAGATGATCTCAGGTATCGCTGACACCTATGAAGCTGATGACCTGGTAGGGAAAAAACCAATTATAATAGCCAACCTGAAACCAACCATTATCCGCGGTATTGAATCTCAGGCCATGTTGTTGGCAGCAGAAATGAAAGACGGAAGCGCTATTGTGCCGTTTTTTGGAGATGATGTACCTACAGGCTCGAAGGTGAAATGAACGGATAAGAACAAGATAAAGCTGTTGGGTATGGATACGCTCGCTTCAGATTTTTAACGCATCTTATACTTTCTAAATTAATAATCCAGGTATCAAAAACCGTGATGAGCCCATTATTTAAAACAGTTATAGAAAAGAGGTGTCAGCTTAGATATTTTTTAAGTTCTGAAGCAGGAATAGCCCCATCTCTTAATATTTTAGGATTATCTGTACTAAGGTCTATCACTGAGGAGGGAGACTTCCCACCCGTTTTTCCCCCATTTACTATCAAATCGACTCTTCCTTCAAACTCATTTATAACTTTATCCGGCTCACTTATCTCTTTCTGCCCAGACACATTAGCACTCGTTGCAATTAAGGGAAAGCCGGCGCACTTGACCAAAGCTCTCAGCCAGGGATGAGAAGGAAGGCGAACCCCGACTGTATTGCCTCCTCCCAGCAGCTCCTGGGGTATTTGCGGCGTTGCTTTGAAGATCATCGTTAACGGTCCCGGCCAAAAATCAGCAGCCAAGGCCGGAAAAAGCGGAGGCACCTCAGCAGCAATATTGCTTAGCATGCCAATATCTGAAATCACAATCGACATAGGTTTATCATCATCTCTTTTTTTTAGGCCATATATCTGTTTAACAGCATTGCTAAAAAAACAGCCGGCGCCTAGACCATAATAAGTCTCTGTAGGATAGACAACAATACCTTCTTTTCTGAGAATTTTGCACGCCACCTCAAGTTTATCTTCTTCAATTTCTTCTGGATCAATATTAAGTATCTTTGTTTTCAACATTACCTTCCTATTTTACCATATAACAGGATAGTATGTTGAAAAAAGGACAATTGACCTTTTTTCTGAACAATATTATTATAGTATTTCCTCTGGAAATAACTTTTTGGATTATGGCACACTTTTTGCATTACATGTGATAGAAGGAGAAAAAAAAATGAAAAAATATTTGATTATCTTTTTTATGCTTATGTTTATGGCTACAGGTCTGGCATTTTCAGATATCGTCTCATTCCGCGTAGGATACTTTATCCCCCGGGCTCAAAGCGACCTATGGGATATTGAATTTGAAAATTTGGATTTAACAAAGTCAAATTTTCAAAACTCCAGCTTTAGTTTTGCTTATGAATATTTCCTTACTAATGAAATCAGTTTTCAGTTTAGTGTAGACGGATACACAAAGAAAAAAGTCGGCACATATCTTGACTATGTAGGATACAGTGACCTGGACGGAGACTGGGCCTACCCTGATATATATGAAGGAGACTTCTATCCCAGCCATGTATTTTCTGTATCCAACACTCCTGTACAGGTATCTTTAAAGCTGACCCCTATGGGAAGGACCGGCAAGATCATTCCCTATGTAGGAGGTGGAGCAGGAATGTATATCTGGACAGTGACAATGCAGGGAGATATGATCGATTTCTCAGACGAATGGTGGGATCCTGTTGAACAGGTGGATATTTATCCGATATATCAAGTTGATGCCAGAGAAGAAAGTAAAATTTCTTTTGGATTCCATGCTTTCGGCGGATTTATGGTTCCTCTAGCCAATCGTATCAGTATTGAAGCAGAATTTAAATACAATATCGCTAAGGGGAGTTTTTCAGGAGACCAAGGATTCGAAGGTTTCGAACCTTTCGATCTAAGCGGATATCAAATTTCCATCGGAATAAATTACTGGTTCTAAACATTTAATAGGAATCATATGAAATGATCTCTGCTAGAGGCTTCCTTCCCCGGTCACGCGGCTCTTCATCCGGATAACCCAAGGGAGTTAACGCCAACACCTTTACATTATCCGGAATATTCAGAATCGGCTTAACTTTCTCTTCTTCAAAAGCTCCTATCCAGCAGGTTCCCAGGCCCTCTTCCTGAGCTTGAAGCATAAGGTGGTCCAGGGCACAGGTCACATCAATTGACCAGGACTGCATATAATTCCCCTGGTTTTGATAACTTTGTTCAGGGTAAGCGCAGGCAACAATAACAACAGCCGCCTGGGCAATAAATTTCTGCCCCCTGGAAGCCTCGGCCAATTTTTCTTTTAAAGCCTGCTTTTTAACTATAATAAATTTCCAAGGTTGAAAATTCTTGCCTGAAGGAGCCAGGCGAGCAGCTTCTATCACCCGTAAGAACACATCTTCAGGAATAGGAGTCTGTTTATATTTGCGGGTGCTGCGGCGGGTTTTTATAATATTCAGAATACTCATTTTTCCTCCTATAAACCATACTTATTCATTATACTATAATACTTCTCAGCCTCAATGTTTTTGTTGCGTTTTTCAAAACCTTTGACCAAGATCTTGCATTTTTTAACCATCTCCTGCTTGACCTGCTGTTTCTGTTGCGAGGTTAGGTCCAGGCAGATAGCCTTTTCCAAAGCTCTTACTCTAAACCTGTCCATACCCCAATATTTTTTAGAAAGCTGATCTATGTGGCCACCCCGCTTGACAATAAGCGGTTCAGATATAAAATGCATCTTATATTTCTGGGCTATTCTGATTCCCAGGTCATAATCTTCACAAACTGGTAGTTTTTCATCAAAAATGCCGATCTTTTCAAAAAGTTCCCTGCGGAATAAAGCTGAAGAAAGGCTTAATAGGCAAAGGGGGAGGACTTTATCAAATATCCATCCGGAATATTTGCGGTGTTTCTTTCTGGGGTTTACAAAAATTCCTTTACGAATCCAGATTTCTTCCGTACAGCAGATCATAGCCTCCGGGTGGTCAAACATAAAAGCCATTTGAGCAGTAAGCTTCTGTTTCTTCCAGAGGTCATCTGAGTCAAGAAAAGCAACAAATTCACCTTTTGTTAAATTCAGGCCACGGTTCCGAGCCGAGCTTACTCCCTTGTTCTTTTGAAAGGAATAGTTAACCTTTTTTCCAAAAGAACCAACTACATCTTTAGTATTATCACTTGAACCATCATCCACTATAAGAAGTTCATAAGTGCCTGGGTAAGGATTTTCAGAGAAATAATCCTGCTCCAGCACTGATTGGATCGCCTCCCGAAGATACCCAGCCCGATTAAAAGTGGGAATTATTATGCTTATCATTGTTGATTGAAGGGGAGTCATTCAGGATGATCAGTTTGTTTTAATGATCGGGACTTTTTTCTGCAATTCAAAAGGAACTGTTAATCGTCCCCATGCTGTCCTTAGTTCCAGTTTTCCCCCGAAATTACAGTTTACAGAATCCTGTTGGAGAATTGCGTATACATCCCTGCCTACATCAAAAAAATTTAACAACAGAGAGATCGAAATTTCCTTCTCACCACCCTCACCGATCTCCATATCTTCTGTGATCCTTCCTGCTTTAATGAGATGTCCCCCGAACATAATTTCATAACTGATATTATCAGCCCAAATCTCAAATCCGTTTGGGTTTCTTATTTTTGCAACTAAATCCAGGTCAGCTCCGCCAATGGTCAAAGTGTTAGATTTTAAAGCCCTCAATTCTATTCCCAGAGCTTTG
The DNA here is from genome assembly GCA_030614645.1 of Candidatus Aminicenantota bacterium. GTDB lineage: Bacteria > Acidobacteriota > Aminicenantia > Aminicenantales > Aminicenantaceae > JAUVXM01. The sequence continues at coordinate 598 of JAUWTR010000031.1, read as the reverse complement.
TAAATCGGAAATTCGCCTGTAAAAGCAAATGACAGCTGGCCTTTATTTCTTCTGCCATCAGAAAAAGCCATTTCTCCCATAATATAACACTGCCCTATTTTTATTTGTCTCAATCCACTTATTGCATTGAACAGAAGATCATAGGTGATCTTCACAGGCAGAGCAATAAGAGTGTTGCTTAAAGCCTCGATCTTTATTCCTTGCTCAAGGGGAGTCTTGAGGCGGATATACTCTTTTTGATCTACAAGAAATCGGTAACTGTATCCGGAAAGGTAATATGTCTTAGAAGATGAATTGGTTATATCTACATAAAAAACTAAGGTAAGTCCATCCTGGCTTAACTCCTGAACCTGCTTTTCTTTTAGAGAAATATTTATATCATCATTAAGTTTTGAGAAGAGAACAGAACTAGAAATAATAAATAAAGCCATAAAGAATAGACATATTCTTTTGAGCATATTTTTCCTCTCTATCAAAGTTAAATACCAAGGATACACTAACCTGAACTATTCATAAAAGATGTCGATATGTATTATACCACTTTTTAAATCAATATTTTACACTTAATCTGCGAATAAACACTTAACCATTTCGTTTT
>JAUWTR010000044.1 GCA_030614645.1 Candidatus Aminicenantota bacterium | reverse complement strand
TTTTTGGTTGTCTGAATCCTGCTGCACTATAATCTTGCTGACTCGCTTGGGAGAAGCTCTGAGAACTTCCAAAACCGGGTTTATCCTGCAGATTTTTTGCATTTGCCTGGTTAATATTTTACACTGATTCCTATAGTGATTCAATAGACCCCTCATGCTTGCATTATTTATCTGTTGTAAGGATTATGATATAGTGTGAATCGCAAGTCGGTTTGGAGGCATATATATGGAATTCCTCTACAGCATCTGCATCCTTTCAATATTTCTGCTTATAGGCAAAGCCCTGCGGGCCAATATAAAACTTCTGCAAAGAATGTTTCTCCCCTCTTCCATAATTGCAGGTTTCATCGCCCTAAGTTTGGGGCCCTATGGGGCAAACTTTATCCCTGAGTGGATTATGAAGAACTGGCGGCCTCTCCCGGGAATCTTGATCAATATAGTATTTGCCTGTCTGTTTTTAGGAGTACAAATTCCCGGAATAAAAAAAATATGGAGTTCAGGGGGCTCGCAGCTGTGTTTTGGAGTTGTAGCTGGAATGGGGCAGTATTTTGTTGCTCTTTTAGTGACAATACTGGTCTTAGTGCCGCTGTTTAAAGTGCATAAGCTTTTCGCCTGTATTGTGGAGATCGGGTTTTCCGGGGGGCACGGCACTGCTGCCGGCATGAAGGACGCCTTCCGGGGATATGGATTTGAAGCGGGAGGGGATCTAGCCCTTATGTCAGCCACAGTAGGTATTATCACAGCTGTAGTAGCTGGGATGATCCTTATCAATATCGCCATCCGGAAGGGCTACTGCGCTTACCTGAGCGAAAAAAAAGGTATTCCCTCATATAAAAGGAAAGGTCTGATTCCAAAACCCAAGCGCTTTTCCATTGCTACAGCTACGGTAGCTTCAGAGGCGATCGAGCCCCTTAGCTTTCATTTCGCTATTGTGGGAATTTCCATAGCGATCGGCTGGGGCATGTTGTCCGGACTGCAGGCAATTCATGTTGAGTTTAATAAATTCCCGCTTTTTCCGCTGGCTATGATAGGAGGGCTTATCGTTCAGGTATTTTCCAGCAAAGTCAAGATCGACAAATACTATGATAAACAATCCTTTGATCGTATTTTAGGGTTTTCTCTGGACATACTGGTACTCTCAGCTATTGCCAGCATAAAATTAGATGTTTTTGTCGACAACCTATGGCCGTTTGTTATTATAATGACTACTGGGATTGCCTGGATGGTTTTTTGCGCCGCCTTCCTGGCCCCGAGAATGTTCAAGAAATTCTGGTTTGAGCGAGGGATCACGGAATTCGGTATGCAGACCGGAGTAACTGCTATCGGTCTTTTACTGCTGCGGGTAGTGGATCCCCTTTATAAAACAGATACAGCCCGAGCCTTTGGCTTTAAACAGATGATCTACGAACCTTTTCTGGGAGGCGGGTTTATTACTGCATTTGCCCCAATGTTAGTGACTAAGCTGGGGGTTTGGCAGTCTATCGGCATATCTTTTACTATAATGCTGATCTTTTTCCTGATATCTTTTTTTAACGGCTGGTTTACCTCTAAACCTGAGCGCGAATATAAAGATTAAGTTGATGAAAAGGATTCTAGAATCCATATATTTTCTTGATTATCTCAGAAACCCTGGTTGAACAATTCTTTAGAGGAGTAGGGAAATCCAGGCCTGCTCCGGATTCGACTAAGAGGATGAATTTATCGAGGGCCAAACCAGAAACCTTTCCTGTTAGAGCGACTCTGATGGGATGAAACAGATCCTTTCCTTTACACCCTGTTTCAGTTTTAATATCTCCGGAAATACGAGCAAGGACATCATAACTGAACTCAGCCTCATCTAAAAGCCTCTCCCCAAGAGTTAGAGTAACCTTGCGGCCGCATTCAGTCTGGAGGATTTCCTTTTCTTCAGCTCCCATCTTGTCGATAGAAAAATCAAACAGCATGGAAAAAGCTGCAGGGAAGTCAGAAAATCTATCCACTCGTTCTATAAGGGCATCTACTGCCTGTTCAAGCCACTTCCAGAGAGATTCGGTCATCTCGTCTGGCAGAAGTCCGGCTTTATGTAAATGGGGAGCTGCCATTTCGGCTTTTTCGCGGGGAGAGAGTTTCTTTATATGCTGCCGGTTTAACCCGTATAGTTTCTCATAATCAAAAATCGCACCTGAACGGCTGACTTTTTTAATATCAAATAAATCAATGATTTCGTCCTGGGTTAAGACTTCCTTGCCTTCTGGAGGGGCCCACCCCAGCAAGGCCAGATAGTTGAAAAGAGCAGAGGGAAGGATTCCATCTTTATTGAACTGGTCTACTGCTGTTGCTCCATGACTTTTGCTGAGCCGAGTATTATCCTCGCCCATAACCATGGATAGATGAGCAAATTGCGGAAGGGGAAAATCCAGGGCCTGGTAGGTTAAAATCTGCCGGACGGTATTAGCAATATGGTCCTCTCCTCGGATAACATGGGATATCTTCATAAGATGGTCATCGATAACCACGGCATAATTATAGGCTGGAAGTCCGTTTGGCCGTACCAGTATTGGGTCCCCAAATAAATTCAGCTTAAAAGAAAGCTCGCCCCGGATCAGGTCATTAAACTCTAGGGTTCCTTTTCCAGGTGTTTTCAGCCTTACGACAGCCTCTTCTCCGGCTTTGATTCTCTCCATTGCTTTATCCTGGAGGATGGTCCGGCATTTTCCGCTGTAAATCGGCATTTTTCCAGCTGCCAGGGCTGTTTTCCTCTCTCTTTCCAGCTCTTCTTTGGAGCAAAAACAATAATAGGCTCTATTTTTATGAAGCAATTTTTGTGTGTATTTCTTATAAATATCAAGCCGGCTGGACTGGCGGTAGGGCCCGTATTCTCCGTCTGACTCCGGGCCTTCGTCCCAAGTCAATCCTAACCATTGCAGATCTTCTATCAATTTTTTTTCGTATTTATCCTGCGACCTTTCTACATTAGTATCCTCAACCCGCAGGATAGAAGTCCCTTTTTTCTGGCGGGCAAACAACCAGTTAAAAAGGGCTGTTCTAGCATTGCCGACATGAAGGTATCCTGTGGGGCTCGGCGCAAATCTAACTCTATTTATTTTATTCATTTTAATAGTTTTAAAGACCTGACCCCATAATCAGCAAGACTGTTGCCCAGGCAGCGATAGCATTTCCCTGCCCGATATCGCCTATCCCTTCGTTGGTTTTGGCTTTGATTCCCAGGTCCTTGATAGCGAGACCCAGAATAGGACAGAGGGTATTCTTCATTTGGGGGATATATTCGTTCAGATTCGGTTCCTCTGAGATGATGATCGAATCCACATTTGCTATCTCAAAATCCATTTCCTTTAACCTCACCGCAATAGAAACCAGCATCTCTGTACTGCGGATATTCTTATAAGCAGGATTTGTATCCGGAAAACACTGGCCGATGTCCTTTTCCCCCAGCGCCCCTAATACAGCATCGATAATGGCATGGATCAGGCAATCTCCATCCGAATGCCCCAGCAATCCCTTTGAATAGGGAATCTCCGATCCTCCTAAATATAGTTTTCTTCCTGGTTCCAGTCTATGAATGTCATATCCGATCCCGGTTTTAATCTGCAAGGAAAACCTCGGCGATCTTAAGGTCCAGAGGAGAGGTAAGCTTAATATTGCGCTGTTCCCCTGGTACGGCAATAATATCCTGTCCTAATTTTTCAACCAAAGAAGCTTCATCCGTACCAGAGAACTCTTCCCTGACGGCTTTTTCAAAGGCGGATTTCAGGATGCTGTAATCAAATCCTTGGGGGGTCTGGACCCGGCCGAGTCCGTCTCTATCCATAGTGTCCAAAACTCTATCTCCCCGGATTTTTTTTATTGTATCTTCCAGAGGGATAACCGGTACAGCAGCCCCGTTTTCTCTGGCCGCTGCAATAACCCGGCTGATAAGATCTTCACTCACCAGAGGCCTTACCCCATCATGTATTAAAACGATATCCGTTCCTCCCGGATCTAGCTTGGAAAAACCGGCTATTACAGAGTCTTGTCTTTCTTTTCCGCCCGGAACAACAGCAGATATTTTCCCATACCTGCTCGAATATTTTTCGGCCGGCATTTCCTTTCCTAACACCAGGATGATCTCAGACACTTTTGGATGCGCTTGGAATCTTTCCAGGCTCCAGTTGAGAACCGGCTTCCCGGCCAGCAAACAAGACTGCTTTGTCGTGCCAAAACGCCGCCCTTTACCAGCGGCAACAATAATAGCTGTTATCTTTTTCATCTACCCACTTTTTTTCTTTGGTTTTGCAGCTGGAGTGGCTTTCTTAACCGCCTGCAGCATGATCTCCTGGATCCGCGGAACAATATCATCGATCTCTTCGATGACTCCTTCCCGTAAAAGCATATTATCCAAAAGCTGAAGTGCCAGAAGTTTCAATTCTTTTGAGAGGGGTTTTTGCCCGTGAAGTCTTACCATCCCTTGGATCAGATCATTATCTGGGTTGATTTCCAGCACTTTCTTGGCAAATTTATACTCCTTGTTTGTCATTTTAAAGATTTTTTCCATCTGAACCGAGGGGCCATCAGCAGCTTGAACAAGCAGGCAGGGGCTGTCTACAAGCCTGTTTGAGACCTTTACTTCCGCTACTTTTTCTCCATACGTATTCTTGAGATAAGAGACAAGCCCGGCTACGCCCTTTAAATAATCTTTGTCCTGTTCTTTTTTCTTATCTACTGTGATATCTGCACTTTCTGCCAGCTTAAATGACTTACCTTTGTATTCTCTGAGATGTTCGATTACAAATTCATCAAGGGGGTCGTCTAAATACAGGACTTCCAGATCTTTTTGCTTAAATGCTTCCAGGGCCGGATTTTTCTCCATCGTTTCCAGGTCAAGGCCGGATATATAAAAAATCTCTTTCTGATTTTTTTCCATTCTTTCAATGTAGTCGTTTAAATCCGTGTACTCTTTTTTAGGATACTTAGAGGAATGAAAGAGTAAAAGAGGAGATATCTTCTCCTTGTTTTCAAACTCTGAGGCAATGCCCTCTTTTAAATTCCTGTGGAAATTTCCCCAGATCCTCAAGTATTTTTCCTGGTCTTTCTCCTTCATTGTTTTTAAATGGGCAATAAGTTTTTTTAGGATGTACTTGCTGATCTTGATTATCTTGATATTGTTTTGAATTGTTTCACGGGAAATATTTAGGGGGATATCTTCTGAATCAATAACTCCTTTAACGAATCTCAGATAATCAGGCATTATGTCCTTGTTGCCTTTTTGGATAAGCACTTTCCTTGAAAAAAGATCAACACCTGGTTCAATCTTGAACAGGCCAAACTGTTCGATCGAGGTCTTGGGAATGTACAAAATAGCATTAAACTGCACAGGAGCATCTGAAGAAAGATGGAGATATGTTTCCGGTTCCTCTTGGGTGTTTTCAAAAAACTTGAAAAAATCTATATAGTCCTTCTTCTTAAGGCTTGATTTGGGTTGAGTCCAGATGGCTTCTACCGCCTCGATCTTTTCATTTTCAATATAAACAGGGAAAGGGACAAATTTTGAATATTTTGCCAGGATATTCTTGATAACAGATTTATCCAGGAATTCTTTTCCCCCTTTTTTTAGGAAGATTTCTATGCGCGTCCCGCGTTTTTTCTTAACTGTTTCTGCTATGGTATAATTCGAATCCCCTCTGGATTTCCAAAGGTAGGCAGGGCTTTCTTTGTGAAAAGATTTTGTATAGATGTGGATTTTTTCAGCGACCATAAAACTGGAGTAAAAACCCACCCCGAATTTTCCGATCAGGTCCACTTGTTCCTTGTCTTTAGCTTCGGCCAGCTTTTTTAAAAAATCCATAGTCCCGGAATGGGCGATAGTTCCGATATTCTCTATCAGCTCTTCCCTGTCCATCCCGACTCCGCTGTCTTCTATAATTAAAGTATTGTTGGTTTTGTTTACAGAGATATCTATTCTCAACTCAGCGTCCTTGTCTTCCGCCTCTTTATTGGTCAGTATCTCAAATTGGACCTTGTTCAGAGCATCAACTGCATTGGAAACCAATTCTCTTAGGAATACTTCCTTATTCTTATATAAAGAATAAACCAGAATATTCAGCAGTTGTTTTACTTCAGATTGGAATTCATATTTTTTTGTTTTCTGTTGCGTCATTCCCTTCTCCTTATGTCTCCTCATTGTAGCGGCCGAAGATCATCTTCCCGACTGTTGTCTGCAGTACGGAGGTTACTGTTATATCTACCGTCTGACCTATCATTTTACGGGAATTATCTACTACAACCATAGTTCCATCATCCAGATAAGCCACTCCCTGGTCCTGCTCCTTACCTTCTTTTAAGATAAAGGCCCGGATAGACTCTCCCGGCAAAACTACTGGTTTAAGCGCATTGGCAAGCTCATTTATATTTAAAACAGGTATTCCTTGAAGTTGGGCCACCTTATTCAGATTAAAATCATTAGTCACAATTTTTGCATCCATTTGTTTGGCCATTTCGATTAATTTGGAATCCACTTCTTTAATATCAGGGAAATCCATTTCTGTAATAGTAACATTTACTTGTGAGGATTTTTGCAGATGATCCAGAACTTCCAGGCCTCTTCGGCCTCTTTGCCTCTTAATATCCTCAGAAGAGTCCGCTACCATTTGAAGCTCCTGGAGAATAAATTGGGGAACTATAAGCGTTCCATCAATAAATGTGGCATTACAGATATCCAAGATGCGGCCGTCGATGATGACACTAGTATCCAGGAGTTTATAGCTTTTTCCTACGCTTTTTTCCCTAAAAAACCGAAACAGATGGGCAGGGTTTAGCCATTCCGCCTTCCTGGTGCCGACCAAAAATCCTATATAAGGCATTATTACCAGAAAAAAGATCTGGATAAAGGTTAAAGTTGCGCTATCGTTTGAAATAGTACGGTAAATCGATCCCAGCAGCCAGCCCAGCACAACCCCGGCAAATGTTCCCAATGTGGCACTCCAGATAATTTTGAACTGGCTTTTCCTAATCATGGTCTCCAGATAGATGGTCACAAGACTTAGAAGAAATCCGGCGATAGCCCCATAGATGTTTTCTAATTTAAAAGGCGGAAAAAAATATCCCGAAAGAGTTATTAAAGCAATAACCACCAAACGAAAAATTAATATACTCATTATCAAATCCTCAAAAAATTATATAAAATAATATTTCTAATGATACTTAATAACTCGTTAATAGTAAATAGCAACAGAGGTCAGGGTTAGAATATTAGGCCTAATGCCTCTTTAATGTTTTTTGCCCCATAAAGATCGATTCCCTGGGTTTTCTCGTTTTTAAGAGCATCAATGTTTCCCTTGGGGAGAATAATACTGTTATATCCCAGGGAGGCGGCTTCTTTTATTCTGGCTAGAGGCTGACTTACGGAGCGTATCTCTCCGCTCAATCCGATCTCGCCCATAACCGTCATCCCTGAAGGAACAGGTTTATTTTTTATGCAGGAAATAACCGCAGTCACCACACCTAGGTCAGCGGCCGGTTCATCGATAGTCAATCCGCCTGCGACATTGAGATGAATATCTTCTCCGCCAAAACCATACCCAAGTTTTTTTTCAACTACTGCCAGCAGCATAGCGGTTCTGAAATGATCAAGGCCGATAGTCATTCGTCTTGGATTTCCTGTGAATAATGTTGAAGAAACAAGAGCTTGAATCTCTGCTAATAAAGGGCGGGATCCTTTAATAGTACACACCACAACACTTCCGGCTGCATCAACTGGTCTCTCTCTTAGGAAAAAGGCGGAGGGATTGGAGATCGCTTTGAGTCCCTGGTCTCCCATTTCAAAAATAGCCAGTTCAGAAACAGGCCCGAACCGGTTTTTCCAGGCCCGCAGCACCCGGTGGCTGTGGTCTCGCTCTCCTTCAAAGTAAAGTACGACATCCACTATATGTTCTAATGATTTTGGCCCGGCAAGAGAACCTTCCTTGGTTATATGTCCCACAAGAAAAGAGGAGACATCGTTTTTCTTTGCAAACCGGAAAACCTGATTAGTCACTTCGCGGACCTGGCTGATTGTCCCGGGGCTTGAAGATAGTTTTGAGGAATAGGCGGTTTGGACTGAGTCAAGAATGAAGATTTTTGGGGCGAGTTTTTCGGCCTGAGTAATTATTCTCTCCAGGTTAGTTTCGGCCAGCAAGAACAGATTGCTGCCTTCAACTCCCAGCCTTTTCCCTCGGAGTTTTATCTGCTCAAGCGATTCCTCCCCGGAAACATACAGGACCTTTTCTCCGCTGGCGGCAAAATCCCGGCTGACCTGCAGCATCAGGGTAGACTTGCCAAGACCGGGTTCGCCTCCGATCAATACCAGAGAACCCAGAACAACGCCGCCGCCAAGAATCTGATTTACTTCCTTTATGTCGGTCTCGATCCTCTTTTTTGCTGCTTCTGTTACATCCGCATAAAGGACCGGTTCCGAAGAGGGGAATGAAAACTCGGCAGACCCCTT
>JAUWTR010000213.1 GCA_030614645.1 Candidatus Aminicenantota bacterium | reverse complement strand
TACCATCTATCTGGGAAAAGCTATTCTACTATAACAGCCGTACCATAAGCCAGGATCTCAGAGGCGCTCTGCATGATCATAGAAGTTGCAAATCTTACATTTACTACAGCATTAGCCCCCAGGCTTTCGGCCTCTTCAACCATGCGGTCGAGGGCCTGCTCCCGTGATTCAGCCATCATCTTGGTATAATCTTTTATCTCACCACCAACAATATTTTTTAAGGCAGCAGAGATATCTCGTCCTACGTGCCGGGCGCGGATAGTATTTCCGCGGACAATACCTAAAGTCTTTTTTATTGTTTTACCTGCGATCTGATCTGAAGTTACAAAGATCATTTTTCAATCTCCTTATATCTTTCTCTTTTTCGGGTAAACAACTGTTCTCTGGCTAATGATACCAGTAAAACAACGATGCCGGTCATAAAGGCCAGGATCCCGATCTTTAAAAACAGAGGAGTGCTGGCATCCTGGATGATGCCTTCCACTATTTTATAACCACCGAAAAACAAAAGAATCATAGCACCGATGGAGAGGAAAATCCACCCAATACTTCTTTCCAGACGGTTATATACCGATGTCCAATAAACTTTCCATACTTCTTTTGAAGGTTGTTTAAGTTCCATTTTACCCATTACCTCCTCAAATTTTCCCATCTCTTCAAACTCTTGCCGGCATTCCAAACACTGTCTTATGTGGTCATTGACCAATTTTTTCTGATCTTTATCAAGTTCACCGTCGAAATAAGAAGAAATGAGCTCTTTTATTTTATTATGGTCCATAAGAGACTCCTGATCTGATCATAAATACCTGCCAATGATATCTTTAAGTTTTTTCTTAGCATAATAGAGTGTCGACATGACTGTTCCCACGGGTTTTCCAGTGATCTCTGAGATTTCCTGATATGAGCATTGACGGAAATAGCGAAGAATGATGACTTCTCTCTGTTTAAAGGGCAGCTCTTCAATGCTCTGCCAAAGCACTTTTTTCATCTCGCGGTCTTCAGTGTCGTCTTTAAGCACTTGGTTTTCCTCAAGAGGGACTTCTTTCCGACGCTGGCTTTGCTTCAGGTGGTCAAGGCAAAGGTTTTTCATCAGCCTGTAGAACCAGGGGAAAAAAGGCCTGCTTGGATCATATTTTTTTATTTTACGGAAAGCCCGGATAAATGATTCCTGAGAAATATCCAGAGCATCCTGGTGGTTATGAACAATACCCAGGGCAATATAATAGGCTGATTTCATATAGCGTTGGACGATCGCCTGGTATGCTTCTTTATCTCCCGAAATAACAGCTTTTAGGATCTCGCCTTCTGTAAGTGTTATCTCCGTCATCTTAGTCAGCTGTATTAATGGAAAAACAGCTCTTGCATCCAGACTTCTTTCTTCAGCCATTTCTTTTCTCTTCATGAATAAATACGAAGCCAGCCTTATATTTATTCAATACAGAGAAAAGAAATATTTGGATTTTTCCCTTTATCTATAGCATAGACATAAAGACGGGTCAATCTGATAAAAATTGCCAGAAGTTCCCTCCCCGCTCCCTCCGCATCTTTTATTAAATTGATATTTGCACTATAATAAATAAATTAATCCGAATAATTCCGGTCAATTAGCCTGAATATGGTTAAAAAGAAAAAGTTTATTTCAGCAATACTCACAACATTTTTAGTTATCCTTGCCGGGCTTGTTGTTTTTATCCTCTGGCCCCCGATTATGCTTTTCGCCAGACTCCTAGACAGATCGGAAAAAGCCCCGAATACAATATCGAGGTGGGGACTTTCTTTTTTATCTTTTGTTTCAGGCGTACGTTTGACCGTTGAGGGACGGGAAAATCTTGATAAAAAACAACAATATCTTATCCTTGCCAACCATAAAAGTGCTATAGATATTCCGGTTTTAGCCAGAATACTTCCCATTCATTTTAAGTTTTTTGCGTCCAGCCGCTTCTTTTACATTCCGTTTTTTGGCTGGGGAATGGCTCTGGCCGGATATATCCCGGTCAACCGGGCCAGCCGGGTTAAATCCTACAAAGCTGTCCAAAAAGGAATAAACATTCTTAGCCGGAACCAGGCAAGTTTATTGATCTTCCCGGAAGGCACCCGGATAGAAGAACACCACATCAAGCGGTTTAAACATGGCTTTCTTTGGATCGCTACCAAAAGCCGGAAGCCTTTACTTCCGGTAGTCCTGGAGGGAACTTTGGAGATCAAAAAGAAAAAAGAGCGCTTGTTTTATCCCGGCCGGGTCAGGGTTTCGATCCTTCCTCCTGTCCCTACTACAGACTTGACTAAAGACAAATGGCCTCAGTTGCGGCAAAAATTGGAAAAACAGTTCCAGGAAGAATACGCCCGCTTGCTTACTTTACGATCAGATTAATATGCAAAGGTAATATTTTTGCGAATAATGATTTTTTGTCAGTATAGAATAATTCTCCTTCTGTGTGGAAAGCAATGGGGACGTCACTTTCTATAGTAACACTTTTTGCCTGTGTATAGTGAACAAGAGGATATTTCAGATGACTGGCTTTTTTCACCATTTGAAGAAGATGAAGCCGTGCCCAAGGAGAGCAGTCCTCAACAAACATCACATCCAGTTTGCCGTCTGTCATATCAGCTGTAGGGCAGGTCATATAGCCGCCGCCTGATATCTTGTTGTTTCCCAGGTTGAGCATCAGTGATTTTCCCTCAAATATTTCGCCCGTCTCTGACTCGACCTTTATGTGAAAGCCTTTATGTCTGAAGATGGCAACGATTATGGCATAAAAATAAAGTAGAGGCCCTTTTAGGATTTTGTTCTTAAGGTGGATCTCACTCATGGGAATATCAAATCCGAATCCCACCAGGCTGACAGCATAGCGTTCCCCTATTTTAATTACATCCCTTTTTTCTGTACGGCCGGCTTTGAGGATTTCAACAGCTTGACGGATAGAGCGGGGGATTTTATTGCCGGTTGCATAATCATTGCCTGTGCCACTGGGGATGATCCCGAATTTGAGATCGGGTTTGGTAGACAAGATTGCATCGGCGATATTACTTATCGTGCTGTCTCCGCCTGATGCGACAATAGTATCAAATCCCTCCTCTATGGCCTTTTTTGCGATATGGTATTCATCCATGTGCTTTTCTGTTATGGCATAGATGAAATCGATCCCAGCCTCTTCCAGGCATTTGATTTCTTTTGGGATAAGTGCCCGGTGCCGGTCACGATTTGAATGAGGATTACAGATTACAAATGTTCGGCCTAGGTTATTAGTTTTTCCTTCCGGTTTTTTTGCAGGTTGCCATATAAAAGGAATTGTATCCTCCTAAAAAAAATATTAATTATTACTATCACAACTTCTTAGGGAATGCAACCGCCCTATTAGGAAGACTGTTGGCGCTGGCGGACGACTTCATAGATAAAAATCGCTGCAGCTGCGGAGACATTAAGGGAAGAGATGTTCCCTGGGAGAGGAAGAGAGAGGATCTCATCGCATTTCTTTTTAACAAGAGGGCGCAGGCCTTTTCCCTCAGAACCAAGGACTAGGCCAACAGGTCCGGTATAATCAAATTCATACCAGGGTTTTGGGCTGCTGCTTTCTGCTCCTACCATCCAGATCCCCTTTTTTCGCAGCTCATCCATAGTGCGGGCAAGGTTTGTAACCTGGGTTACTTTGAGATACTCCAGGGCCCCAGCAGAAATGGAATAGACTGTATCAGTCAAGCCGGCCGCCCTCCTATCCGGGAGGATGATTCCATCAACACCCGCTCCTTCAGCTGTCCGGATGATGGCTCCCAGATTTTGAGGGTCTTGGATGTTATCCAGCAGGACTAGAAATGGAACTTTTGCCGTCTCCAATATGGCATCGATAGAAGAAAATCCCTTATCTTCAATAAAAGCCACTAGCCCCTGGTGCTTCCGGTCAGTCCTGTCCAGATGTTTTCTGGAGGCAAAAAGCAGGGATATATGGTGCTGCCTGGCTAATGCCAGGATTTCCTTTATTTTTTGGTTGTCTGTGTCCTGCTGCACTATAATCTTGCTGACTCGCTTGGGAGAAGCTCTGAGAACTTCCATAACCGGGTTTATCCTGCAGATTTTTTGCATTTGCCTGGTCAATATTTTACACCGATTCCAAAAGTGATTCAATAGACCCCTTTGTTTTCGGGGGATCCTCTAACATGGCTGCTTGTATTCCCTCAGAAGTTATGATAATAATAATTAACCTGACCTATTCATAAAAAAATGGCGATGTTTTTATTATTAATTTCTTTTCAGCGATATGCAAG
>JAUWTR010000158.1 GCA_030614645.1 Candidatus Aminicenantota bacterium | reverse complement strand
CTGGCTAAAGAAGGGAAAATAAGTGTGGATGAGATTTTGATAAAGGAACTAAAGATTCCTTTTACCAGGACTTCGCCTGACAGCTTGGATTACGCTCAGGAAGCTGCCCATTCACGCCGGAGGATTTTGCACGTAAAGGACACGACCGGAAAAACTATAGAAGAAAAGTTTATTGCTAAATTAGAATCATTTTCAAATGTAACTATTTTATCTGATTTTACTGTAGTCGATTTACTTACAACACCTCATCATTCCAAGAATCCCAGTTCTTTTTACCAGAAGCCGCGGTGTATCGGAGCTTATGTCTTGAATAATAAGGCCAGGAAAGTATTAAAAGTATTTGCAGCTTATATAGTGCTTGCTACAGGTGGATGCGGGGCTGTTTACCTCTATACGTCCAATCCAAAAGGAGCTATTGGTGACGGTTATGCCCTGGCCTATCAGGCTGGAGCCAGGATTGTTAATATGGAGTATATTCAGTTTCATCCCACTTCACTTTTTCACCGTGATGCCGATTCATTCTTAATATCAGAGACAGTAAGAGGAGAGGGAGCCAGATTAAAAACAAAAGAAGGCTCTACTTTTATGGAGAATTATAATCAAAAAAAAGAGATGGCTCCGCGGGATGAAGTCACCCGAGCAATTTATGAGGAGATGACTAACAGCAATTCTAATTATGTCATGCTGGATCTGGCCTCCTATACAAAGATCGATATTAAAAAAAGATTTCCCAATATTTATCAGACATGTCTTAAATACGGAATAGATATTACTCGGGAATCTATCCCTGTGGTTCCAGCTGCTCATTATTGCTGCGGGGGTGTCCTGGTTGATACTTGGGGGAAGACTACTCTGAATAATCTTTATGCTGTGGGAGAAGTTGCTTGCGCAGGTGTTCATGGGGCCAACCGCCTGGCATCTACATCACTTCTGGAAGGCCTGGTGTGGGGATTCAGGGCGGCAAAAGATATTGCTTCGATATTTAATCCAAAAAAGAATTATCATATTTCTGATATTCATGATTGGTATTATCCCAATAAAGAAGAAGAAATCGATCCGGCTTTAATCAATCAGGATTGGTTGTCTATTCGAAATACAATGTGGAATTATACAGGAATAATCCGGACGAAAAAGCGTTTGGAAAGAGCAAGGGCCGATCTAGATTACCTGCGGCATAGAATTGATCGATTTTACAAAGAAGCCCGGATGGATTCTAAAGTCGTAGGGCTTAAACATGGCATACAAGTAGCGATGTTGATTAATCATGCTGCAAGAAACAACCTGATAAGCCGGGGAGCTCACTATATTAAACCGTAAAACAAGATGTCATAGATAAGAAAAAAATGGATAAACACGTAAGAGAAAGATTGCTGAAAATATTCGATGGTATTCCATCAATAAAAGAGATTTTGTTATCAAAAGAAGATATCGAGAATAAAAGAAAAAAAATTAGAGAACAATTAAATATGATGCTTATTGCGACCTTTGATGATGACCCCTCGATCCCTCCGCTTAAATGGGTTTTAAAGACAGAGGCGATTAGAGTTTTTAGAAAGATTTTGTCTCGCAGAGACGAAAAATTGGCTGGATACAGTTTCCTGAATTATATCCATAATATAATAAATAAAAAAGATCTCAAAGGCATAGAAAAACCAAGCCCGGATTTTTATGCTGAGCTGGAGCATCTTGTGCGTGGTGTTTCAGGGAAGGCTGATGTATATCCAAAAAAGATTCCGGGTTTTGTTAAACAGTCAGGAGAACAAGCTGCTAAGCTGCGCTCTAAAGACCTGTCGCGGATGGCGAAGAAAGCTGATTCATTTTTAAACAGATATCCGACTGGCCTGGATAAAGAGGTAAAGCGTAAACGAAGTCAAAATAGCCAGCGGATCCTTAATTATTTTAATGCCACGGAATATGAGTGGGGAAAATGGAAATGGCATACAAGACACATTATAAAAGATGCAGACACTTTAAAAGCCTTAGTGAAATTAACTGATGAAGAATACAATGCTGTAAAACTTGCCAATAAATATAAAATCCCTTTTGGAATTACTCCCTACTATTTATCGCTTATGGATTATGACTCAAGTAGAAAATATGATTACGCTGTAAGAGCCCAGGTTATCCCTTCTTTACAATACATAAAGAAACATAAGAAATTTAAAGAAAATAAAGATGTTTCGATGGATTTTATGCTGGAAAGAGATACATCACCGATTGAGGGAATTACACGAAGATACCCCAAGATAGTAATACTTAAACCGATTTTAACATGCCCTCAGATATGTGTCTATTGTCAGAGAAATTGGGAAATTGAAGATGTTTACTCTAGACATGCTGTCCTATCTAAAGAAAAGCTTGAGAAGGCTTTACAATGGATCTCGGATACCCCTGAGGTCACTGAGGTGTTGATTACAGGGGGAGATCCTTTGCTTTTATCCAATGCCAAGCTTGAAAACATGCTTTTTAAATTGTCGCGGATAGATCATCTCAAACGGATAAGAATAGGAACCCGCATTCCGGTAACTCTTCCGCAGAGAATAACTGATTCATTGATTAAAGATATTAATCATTTTCATCATCCCGGAAAAAGAGAAATTTTGATTATCACCCATTTCGAGCATCCATATGAGATATCATCGTTGTCAATGAGGGCAATACAGAAGTTTCGGCAAAGTGGTATCGAGGTCTATAACCAGCTTGTATATACCTTTTATAATTCCCGGAAATTCGAGGCAGCTGCTTTGCGTGACCAGTTACGCTTGATAGGAGTTACCCCTTATTATACATTTAATACCAAAGGGAAAGAAGAAACTGATGACTTTAGAGTGCCTATAGCAAGGCTTCTGCAGGAACAGAAGGAAGAAGCCCGGCTGATGCCGGGTTCGGTAAGAACTGATGAAGTGGTTTTTAATGTCCCTGGTTTGGGAAAAAATTATCTCCGTGCCGCTCAGCACCATGATGTTATCTCCATATTACCTGATGGACGGAGGGTATATGAGTTTCATCCCTGGGAAAAAAAGCTTTCTCTTGCTGATACCTATATCTATACTGATGTTTCCATTCCCCGATACTTACAGAGATTAAAAGCAGGAGGGGAAAATATTGCTGATTATAAGAGCATCTGGTACTATTACTGATTTTGAGAAAAGTTCTACTTATTGACATTTTTCCGCAGTACACTAAAATAGTTTCATTTATTTACAATCGGAGAATAGAATGGCTGACAAAGATAAGATCAAGGGCACTTTAAATCTTCCCCGGACTTCATTTTCCATGAAAGCAAAGTTAGCCCAAAGAGAACCTGAGTTAATAAATAAGTGGGAAGAGATGAAACTTTATGAAAAGATTCTGCAGGAACGAAGGAACTGCCCTCCTTTTGTGCTACATGATGGCCCCCCTTATGCCAATGGCAGTATTCATCTGGGAACTGCATTGAATAAAATATTAAAGGATTTCATTGTCCGGTCAAAGAATATGCAGGGTTTTAATGCCCTTTATGTCCCTGGTTGGGATTGTCATGGCCTCCCTATTGAGATCAAGGTTGACCAAAATCTTGGTGAAAAGAAAAGATCTATGTCAGTTATTGAGATAAGGGAGGAATGCAAGAAATACGCTTTGAAATATGTGGAGATCCAAAGGGAACAATTTAAACGATTAGGTGTCTTTGGCACCTGGGATAAGCCCTATTTGACCATGAATCCTGAATATGAAGGTGACATCATCCGTTTTCTGGCAGCTTTTTTTGCTTCTGGAAATATTTACAAAGGGAAAAAACCGGTTTACTGGTGCGCTGATTGCGGGACTGCTCTGGCAGAGGCGGAAATTGAATATAAGGATCATAAATCCCCCTCCATTTTTGTGAAATTTCCAGTGATCTCTGATCTGTCAGAAAAATATCCCGAACTCAAGGGGAAAAAAGCATCAATTCTCATCTGGACGACTACTCCATGGACAATACCTGCTAATCTTGCTATCGCATTCCATCCAGATTTTGAATATGCTGCTTTTGAAGCTGGGAAGGAAGTATTTATTGCTGCTCATCGCTTGATTCCAGTTCTGGCTGAAACCCTTGGATTAGAGAAAACTCGTATTTTAGCCACTTTCCCGGGAAAAGAGATGGAAGGGCTTAAAGCTAAGCACCCTTTTATTGATCGGGAATCGCTATTTGTATTAGCGGATTATGTCACACTTGATCAGGGAACCGGAGCTGTACATACAGCTCCAGGTCATGGTTATGATGACTATCTGACCGGGCTGAAATATAAAATGGAAATTTATACGCCGGTTGATGAGGAAGGAAAATTTATTTCTGATGTTGAAAAATATGCCGGGATGAATGTTTTTGATGCAAATAATGTTATTGTTGAGGATATGGAAAAGGATGGTACGTTATTGAAAGTAGAAAATATCGTGCATTCATATCCTCATTGCTGGCGCTGTAAACAACCGGTTATTTTCCGAGCTACGGCCCAATGGTTTATTTCTATGGATAAAAGCGGTCTGCGAAAAAATTCTCTTGAAGAAATAAAGAAAGTACAATGGATCCCGTCTTGGGGGGAAGAAAGAATAAAAAATATGGTGGAAATGCGGCCGGATTGGTGTATTTCGCGGCAACGTTCCTGGGGTGTGCCAATTCCATCATTCTATTGCCATAAATGCGAGGCAGTTCTTGCAAATGAAAAAATAGCTCTCCATATAGCAGATATATTTACCAGATTGGGCACAAATTCTTGGTTCATTAAATCAGCAGAAGAACTTCTGCCTTTAGGTACAAAGTGTGCTGAGTGTGGCTCAAATCGTTTGGAAAAAGAAAACAATATTCTTGATGTCTGGTTTGAATCCGGAGCGAGTCACAGTATTTTGGGAAAAAGAGAAGACCTTCCCTGGCCGGCTGATATTTATATAGAAGGACATGACCAGTACCGTGGTTGGTTCAACAGTTCTCTTCTGGTCGGGGTTGCTGCGAAAAATAAATCTCCCTTTAAAACATGCATAATCCATGGTTTTGTTTTGGATGAGCAGGGGAGAGCTATGTCTAAATCATTGGGAAATATTATTGGACCGGAAGAGATCGTATCCAGAAACGGAGCTGAAATATTAAGGCTATGGATCGCTATGCTTAATTATAGAGAAGACTCCCGTTTTGGGAAGGAGACCATGCAGCGGCTGGTGGAAGCTTATCGCAAGATCAGAAATACCTGGAGATTTATCCTGGGGAATGTTTATGATTTTTCTCCGGATAATGAAAGCATAGCTTTAAAAGAT
>JAUWTR010000108.1 GCA_030614645.1 Candidatus Aminicenantota bacterium | reverse complement strand
TTTTTCCGGCCAGGAAACACAAAGGGATTCTATATCGGAAAGATCATCCCCTATAGAGGGGCTTGGGTTGAATTTGAATATGATAAGAGAACTAACTTATTCGTCAGGTTGGACAGGAAGAAAAAACTCTTAGCCACCATCTTTTTAAGGGCTTTGGGATTTGGTTCCGATGAAGAAATACTGAAGTTATTCTATCAGGCATTCAAAATATATCCGCAGAAAGGAATCCTGCTTTGGGAAGTTACGGAAAATCTAATTGGGAAAAAAGTAGGAGCGGATATTGTTGACCCAGGCTCAAAAAAAGTCATTGTTCCGGCCAGAAAAAAAATAACGCATGAATTATTAAAGAAATTAAAAGAGAGTAAAATTAAAAAGGTGATACTCAGCCCGCAGGAAATTGAAGGTGCCCATTCTATAGCTACAGTAAAAGGAGTTAAGGAAAAAGCAGATGATGTTATTAAAGCAAATAAGAATATATCTAAAGCGGATCTCGATCAGTTAGTTTCTCGTGGCAAAGCTTTTGAAATATTCTTTCCATATAAAGATAAAGTTGAAGAGGTCATTCACAATACTTTGGAAAAAGATACTACGCATGATTCTAATCAGGCATTAGGTGAGATTTATAAGAAGCTAAGGCCAGGTGAACCACATACCATGGAAAGTGCTCATAATTTATTCCGAAATATGTTTTTTAATTCCAGAAGATATAATTTTTCCCAGATAGGCCGTCTTAAAATGAATATAAAGCTCGGTTTGGACACTTCGTTGGAAGAGACAACTCTAACTTCAATGGATTATGTAGAAGTCATAAAATACCTCCTTAACCTTCGTGTTGGTGATGGAACAGTGGATAATATTGATCATTTGGGGAACAGGCGGATCCGCTCAGTTGGTGAGCTGGTTGAAAATGCCTTCCGTATCGGGTTGACACGGATGGAGAGAACTATTAAAGAGAAAATGACGGTTTCAGCTGACCTTGCTTCAGCTATGCCACAGGACTTGCTTAATTCCAAGCCGGTTATTGCAGCCTTAAAAGAATTTTTTGGAAGCTCTCAGCTTTCTCAGTTTATGGATCAGATAAACAGCCTTGCTGAAGTTACTCATAAACGACGGTTAAGTGCATTAGGACCCGGAGGGCTTAGCCGTGAGCGTGCCGGTTTTGAAGTCAGGGACATTCAATCTTCCCATTATGGAAGGATATGTCCGATCGAGACTCCTGAAGGCCCGAATATTGGATTGATCTCTTCTTTAAGTAGTTATGCTCGCGTTAATGATTTCGGTTTTATTGAGACTCCCTATAAAAAAGTAGAAAATGGGCAAGTAAAAGAATATGTCAAAATTACCCATTCAGGCAGCAGCTCCTTTAAAATGGGGGATATTATGGAAAAGCACACGCTGGAAATGAAAGTTAAGCAACTTAAGCAAATGAAAAAGAAAAGCCTTCCTATTGCCGAATCATATTGTTTTTACCTAACAGCTTGGGAGGAAGAGAAATATAATATTGCTCAAGCCAATGCACCAGTTGATGATAAAGGCAGGTTTAAAAATGAACTTGTCAGTGCCCGACAGACTGGAGATTTTAAATTAATTCCCCGGGAAAAAATTGATTATATGGATGTTTCGCCGAAACAGCTGGTTTCTTTGTCAACGTCATTAATTCCCTTCTTAGAACATGATGATGCCAACCGGGCTCTTATGGGATCGAACATGCAGAGACAGGCTGTTCCACTTCTTAGACCGGAAGCCCCATTAGTGGGTACCGGTATTGAACATCTTATAGCTAAAGGTTCAGGTGACCTTGAAATCTGTAGGCGGTCAGGAGTGGTTGAATTTGTTGATGCGGAAAGAATTTTGATACGTGTGGAAGAAGAAAAAAATGGAAAAAAACATGATATGAGGACAGACCCTTATTTCCTGAAGAAATTTTTACGAACAAACCAGAATACCTGTTTAAATCATCGTCCCTTAGTAAGAAAAGGAGACTATGTTCAGAAAGGCCAGAGTCTTACTGATAGCTCCTGTACCGACAGGGGTGAACTTTCTCTGGGAAGGAATGTTCTTTGTGCTTTTATGCCTTGGAGAGGATATAATTTTGAAGACGCTATTGTTGTGAGTGAAAAACTTATAAAGGAGGATATTTTTACTTCTCTTCATATAATTGAGGAATCCATCGAAGCTCGGGATACAAAATTAGGTTCTGAAGAGGTCACGAGGGATATCCCGAATGTTCCTGACAATCTTCTAAAAAACTTGGATGAGAATGGGATTGTTAGAATAGGAGCGAAGGTAAAGCCTGGAGATATCCTGGTCGGAAAAGTTGCTCCCAAAGGAGAAACTCAATTATCACCTGAAGAAAAGCTCCTTAAAGCTATCTTTGGAGAGAAAGCCTTGGATGTCAAAGACGCCTCGCTTTATTGTTCTCCTGGAGTCGAAGGGACAATAATCGATGTTCGTATTTTCTCAAGGCGTGGTGCCGAGAAAGGTCCGCGGGCTATAGTCATTGAACAAGAAGAAATCGCCAAAATGAAGAGGAATCTTGATGATGAGATCAGCATCCATAAAAATGAAAAGAGCCGGAGAATAAGAGAAGTTCTTAATGGAGATGTAGTCATAAAGAACCAGGAAGTATCCGGGATCGATCTGAAAAAGGGAACTAAACTGACCAATACAATTCTTAACAAAATTGATGCTAAAGATCTATTAATGATCAAGCTTAAGGCTGACAAAAGTAGGGAAGATAAGATTGAAGACATTGAAAATCAAGTTAAGCGTCAGATAGAAGCGCTTAAAATGACACATAGAGAAAAAGTGGAACTATTAAAAAAGGGCGATGAGTTATCTCCTGGAGTGATTCAGACTATAAGAGTCTATATTGCCATGAAAAGAAAAATGTCCGTTGGAGATAAAGTTTCTGGAAGGCATGGGAATAAAGGAATTGTTGCGCGCATCGTAGCAGAAGAGGATATGCCTCGCCTTCCGGATGGCACGCCAGTAGAGATTATCCTAAATCCTCTTGGAGTACCTTCCCGAATGAATGTAGGACAGATATTAGAGACTCATTTGGGATGGGCCGCAAAGAAACTTGGTCTCTGGATTGCTACACCGGTATTTGACGGGATCTCAGAAAAGGAGATTAAAGAACTGCTTAAAAAAGCAGAGCTGCCTGAATCAGGAAAATATCCTCTTTATGATGGAATGACCGGAGAGTTATTAGATGATGAAGTAACAGTAGGTTATATCTATATGATGAAACTCTATCATCTAGTTGATGATAAGATACATGCCCGTGCTACTGGTCCTTATTCATTGATTACCCAACAGCCTTTAGGCGGTAAAGCCCAATTTGGAGGACAGAGATTTGGGGAAATGGAAGTCTGGGCTTTGGAAGCTTATGGAGCTGCATATGCCCTTCAGGAATTATTGACGGCAAAATCTGATGATGTGGAAGGCAGATCAAAGATCTATGAAGCCATAGTCAAAGGAGACCTGGACTTTAGTCCTGGTCTTCCAGAATCTGTAAATGTTCTTATTCGTGAGCTTCAAAGTCTTTGCCTGGATATAGAATTGCAAAAAGCAGAGACAGAAGAAGCTTTGCCTTGGGGTATAGATGCTCCTGGTGTAGATAAAGGAGAGAGATGATGGATACTAGGCATGCAATGGGTGGAAAGCCTAAAATAGATTTTGACCAAGTGCGGATTAGTATGGCTTCTCCTGAAAAGATCAGAAGCTGGTCATGGGGAGAAGTAACTAAGCCTGAAACCATCAATTACAGAACTTTTAAGCCGGAGAAGGACGGCCTTTTCTGCGCAAAGATCTTCGGCCCTATAAATGATTTTGAGTGCCTTTGCGGAAAATATAAACGTATGAAATACAGAGGGATTATCTGTGAACGATGTGGAGTGGAAGTGACTCGTTCCAATGTTCGCAGGGAGCGAATGGGGCATATACAACTAGCATCCCCCGTAGCACATATCTGGTTCTTTAAAGGGGCTCCCAGCCGAATAGGACTGATCCTTGACCTTAGGATCAAGGATCTTGAGAAAGTCCTGTATTTTGAATCCTATATTGTAATCGACCCTGGAAAAACAGCCTTACAGGAAAGACAACTTCTGAATGAAGAGGAGTATAAAGCTGCTCAGGAGAAATTTGGCGATGGATTTGAAGCTTCTATTGGGGCAGAAGCGATTAAGACTTTACTTGATATGATCGATATAAATAAAGAGTCTATAAGGTTGAGAAAATTGATGAAGACAGAAACTTCTCAACAGAGAAAGCTTCGTAATGCCAAGAGGCTGAGAGTTTTTAAAGCATTGAAGAGTTCTGGGAATCGTCCTGAATGGATGATCTTGGATGTAATCCCGGTTATTCCACCGGATCTAAGACCTTTAGTCCGCCTGGATGGAGGGCGCTTTGCAACTTCTGATCTAAATGACCTGTACAGGAGAGTCATAAATCGGAATAATCGTTTAAAAAAACTGATTGAACTCAAAGCTCCCGAGCTTATCATAAGGAATGAGAAAAGAATGCTTCAAGAATCAGTTGACGCACTTTTTGATAATGGCAAAAGAGGTAGAGTACATTTAGGTGCTAATCGACGGCCTTTAAAATCTTTAAGCGAAGCCTTGAGAGGAAAACAGGGGCGTTTCAGGCAGAATCTTTTAGGAAAACGGGTGGATTATTCTGGAAGATCTGTTATTGTTGTCGGCCCAGAACTTAAACTGAATCAATGTGGATTACCAAAAAAGATGGCTCTGGAGCTTTTTAAACCATTTATTTTTCATAAACTTGAGAAAGAAGGCCTGGTGCCAAGTATAAAGGTCGCCCGGGAATGGCATGAGCAGGAAAGGCCAGAAGTCTGGGATTATTTGGAAGAAGTAGTTAAGGAGCATCCGATTATGCTCAATCGCGCTCCAACTCTTCACCGCCTGGGAATCCAGGCGTTCGAGCCAAACTTAATAGAAGGAAAAGCAATTCAGCTCCATCCATTAGTCTGTGCAGCTTTTAATGCCGATTTTGACGGGGATCAGATGGCTGTCCATGTTCCTCTTTCTGTTGAAGCTCAGATAGAGGCAAAGACTTTAATGTTAGCGACAAAGAACATCCTATCTCCGGCTAATGGAAGACCCCTCGCAATTCCCAGCCAGGATATGGTGCTGGGGTGTTATTATTTGACTTTGGAAAAGAAAAACCAACAGGGTGAAGGCCTAATATTTACTTCTTTTAACGAGGCACTATTGGCGCTGGAGAATAAAAAGGTTGGCCTTCATGCCCGGATTAAGGTCAAATTTAAAGGCCGATTTATGAATCTTTCTTCATATTATGATGAACAGGCGGTTTTAAACTGTCCAGTATCTGAGTATGACAATATATGGATCGAGACTACTCCCGGAAGGATTATTTTCAATAATGTTCTTCCTGATGAAATTCCATTTATGAACGGTATATTTAAGAAGAAAGGGATTGAAAATCTTGTTTATTATACTTATGTGAAAGCCGGTCGTGATAAAACAATTAAAACTTTGGATGCGATGAAGGAGATGGGATTTAATTATGCTACTCAGGCCGGATTTTCATTAGGAATTGATGATTTTGTTATTCCCAAAGAAAAAGAGAAACTTGTAGCAAAGGCGCAAAATCTCGTTACGAAAAAAGAAAAACTATATCAGGATGGAGTTATTTCAGCCCGGGAAAGATTCAATCGTATAGTGGAAATATGGGGTACAGTTACAGATAAAATATCTATTGCAATGACCGAGGAAATGCGAAGGCTCAGTTTTGAAGGAAACAAGCTAAATCCGCTGTTTGTTATGTCGGATTCTGGTTCTAGGGGAAATAAGCAGCAGATTCGCCAGCTGGCCGGTATGCGAGGCCTGATGAGTAAACCTTCTGGTGAGATTATTGAGACACCGATTATTTCTAGTTTGCGGGAGGGGTTGAATGTGCTGCAATATTTTATATCTACACATGGAGCAAGAAAAGGACTGGCTGATACTGCCTTAAAAACAGCTAATTCCGGGTATTTAACCAGAAAGCTTGTTGATTCTTCTCAGGAAGTCATTGTTGATGAGTTTGATTGCGGAACCTTAAAAGGAATTTATGTTACTGCTATTGTTGAGAATGGAGAACTTATCGAGTCTTTTGTCGATCGAATCGTTGGCCGTATAGCTAGAGAGCCAGTTTTACATCCGGAATCAAATGAGATCATTGTGGATGCAAATGAGGAGATTTCTGAAGAAATTGCCCGTATAATAGAAGAGGCCGGAATCGGAGGAGTAAAAATTCGTTGTGTCC
>JAUWTR010000239.1 GCA_030614645.1 Candidatus Aminicenantota bacterium | reverse complement strand
CTCCGCGGTTGAACTACAAAGGCCTTTGGGTGATATGGAAACGATATTCCGTTTCCAGCCAGTTTATGACAACTCCAAATATGCAGGAATTATCTTTAACCTTATCGATGTTTCCGAACTTAAACATGCCCATAAAAAAGCAATCGCAGCCAGCAAAGCCAAGAGTGAGTTCCTGGCCAATATGAGCCATGAGATCCGCACTCCTATGAATGGAGTGATCGGCATGACTGAGCTGGCATTAAAGACCAAAATTACTTCCGAACAGGAAGAATACCTCAATGCTATTAAAGCTTCCGGGGAATCTTTGCTTACCATTATCAATGACATCCTTGACATCTCAAAGATCGAGGCAAGTAAGATCGAGTTGGAATCAATAAATTTTAATTTAGCCGATATGGTCAATAATACTGTTTCCTCAATTGCGTTTCAGGCCCATAACAAAGGATTAGAACTAGCCTGCCGTATCCCGCCGAATATTCCATATGATGTCATTGGTGATCCAGGCAGGCTCCGCCAGATCCTGCTTAATCTTTTAAGCAATGCCCTAAAGTTTACTTCAAAAGGCGAGATACTGGTTTCTGTCGAGGAAAAATCCCATAAAAAGGAAGAAGTCACTCTGCATTTTACAGTTACAGATACAGGAATCGGCATCCCTAAAGTAAAACAAAGCCTTATATTTAAAGCTTTCTCCCAGGCTGACAGCTCCACTACCCGGAAATTCGGAGGAACCGGATTAGGACTGACAATATCTGCCAGATTAGTGGCTTTGATGCAGGGAAAGTTGTGGATCAAAAGCCAGGCTGGGAAAGGCAGTGAATTTCATTTTACTGTAACTCTTGGTATCAAACCAACATCTAAGCTGAAGCTTCCCTCACTTCAGGCAAAGAAGTTTAAAAACCTCCCTGTACTGATAGTCGATGATAATGACACTAACCGCTTTATTCTCAAGGAAATGATTAAAAGCTGGAACATGCTTCCTTCAGAGGCTTCAAAAGGAAAATCTGCTTTAATTAAAATGAAAAGCGCGGAGAAAGAAGGAAATCCATTTAAATTAGTGCTGGTTGATTATTTTATGCCTGGAATGGATGGTTTTGAACTTTCTGAAAAAATCAAACAGGACTCCAGATTGAATACAACAAAAATTATTATGCTGAGCTCAGCAGGAACCAGAGGAGACTCAACTCGCTGCAGCAAGTTAGGGATTGCAGCATATCTCCCAAAACCAGTCAATCAATCAGACCTTTTAGACACAATTATGCTCACTTTTGGAGAACAAAATAAAATTAAAGAAACACAGCCCTTGATAACTCAACACTCTTTACGTGAAACCCGTAAAGGGTATAAAATCCTTTTAGCTGAAGATAATCCTATCAATCAAAAAATAGCTTTACATTTACTTCAAAGACAAGGCCATCTGGTCAAAATCGCCAATAACGGCGAAGAGGTATTAAAATCAATAAAAAAAGATATATTCGACCTCATTCTCATGGATATCCAAATGCCCAAAATGGACGGGCTAAAGGCCACAGCCGCCATCCGCCTGCAGGAGAAAAAATCCAAGCTTCACATCCCAATAATTGCTATGACCGCCCACGCCTTAAAAAGCGACCGGGAAAAATGCCTGGATGCAGGCATGGATGATTATCTTTCTAAACCTGTAAACCTGGATAAACTAAAAAAAACAATTGCCGGAGTTATAAAAAAAACCAGGTTAAAAACCTATGAAAAGCAAACACAAAAAAGTAAAAATTCTGATCGCTGAAGACGACCGTATCTCAAGCAAAATACTGGAAAAACATATCACAGGATGGGGGTATGATGTTCTGGTTGCCCCTAATGGGAAAAAGGCCTGGCAAACGTTTAAAAAAAATGAGATCGGGATTGCTCTTTTGGACTGGATGATGCCGGAAATTACCGGAATCGAGCTTTGTCGTAAAATTCGCAATGATAAAAGCGGAAAATATACTTATATAATCCTGCTAACTGCCAAGAAAAAACAAAAAGATATCAATAAAGGACTTGCCGCTGGGGCTGATGAGTATCTCACTAAACCATTTAATCCTATAGAATTAAAAGCGCGCTTAAAGACCGGAAAAAGGATAATCGATCTTCTGGAAAAGCTTCACAAGCAGGCAATCCACGATGGCCTCACAAAAGTCTTTAATCGAAGAGAGATCACAAGAATCTTAAATGAAGAATTCCTACGCGCTCAGAGAACAAACCAACCTTTAAGCACTATTATGCTTGACATCGACCATTTCAAAAAAGTCAACGACACCCATGGACACCCTGTAGGAGATGAAGTGCTGGTTGAAATTGTTTCCCGTATAACAGCGAAAATGAGGGCCTACGATAAAATCGGTCGCTACGGCGGAGAAGAGTTTATCATTATCCTCCCTCACAATACTCTAAAATCTATAAAAAAGATCGCAGAACGCATCCGAATAAATATCTCTCAAAAAACCATTCAGACCTCAGCCGGGCCTCTCCAACTTACTGCAAGCCTGGGATGCACTTCTACTGAAAACATTGAAGCCAGCTCAACAGAGATGCTGATAAAAATCAGTGATAAGGCGCTTTATAACGCAAAAAATAATGGACGTAACTGTATTGTCGTAGCATAAATAAATAGAATAAAAAATGACAAAAAAAATCCCCCCCATAGATTTTGACTCTGCCTTAGAAAGGACAGGAGGAGACAAGGATTTTCTCTATGAGCTTATCGATATGTATATGGAAGACTTCATTCCAAAATATGATGTGCTTACAAAAGCATTAAAAGAGGAAAATTTTACAGCTATTCAGGAAACCGGCCACTATTTGAAAGGCTCAGCAGCTAACCTTAGCCTTAGTTTTCTTAAAGACTCTGCCCTTCAGGTTGAATTAGCCGGAGAAGATAAAGATATAAAAAAAGCTCAGCAGACACTAGATGAATTAAAAAAGGAATTCGATAGATTAAAGACTTATATCTCTAATATGGATTAACTGATTTTCCCTGCCTATTGGTTCTAAAGTCCCTCACTGCTTTAGATTATCAATTATCATTCCGAGATAATCCTGGCCGACTTCTTCCATTCCATCTTCAATTTTTATAACTCCACAGATATAATTATTAATCGCGGCTATATAAATATTTTTATAGTAACGGTCTCTGATCATGTATCCTGGTGATACTTCTTTAATCCCCATCTCCTTTTTTTCTTGCAGAAATTTATTCAACATCAACTTGGCATCATCCGGATTGTTTCCCTCAACCAGAAAACACTCAAATTCCATATTATTATTTTTATACACAACTGAATACCCATCATGAAGAAAAGCATATCCCATAAAATTATGTTTAATATATTTCTCTGTGTTGTTTATTCTACCCTCAGAAGGGAAGAACGTTAAAGGCAGGGGAAATCGATCCTTATCACCAATACGCATTACAATCTCATCTGCAAACTTTTTCAGTATCTCATTCGAGCTTTCATTACAATCAAAACAGAGAAGCTTTATGTAATACTTTCCGGCCAGAAAATTTAAAGCCCCTTCCTCAATATAACCTTGTAGTCCGATGTTTAAAAAATTACTTTCTGGATAACGTTCTGCACTATAAATACCAAAAGCATTACTGTTTATCCCCATATCATAGATTTCTAGGGCAACATTGCTCTTAGTATCTTGCTCCTCATATTGGGAGACGATCAATTGCTCAAAATCATAAGAGAGGTAAATTTCTGCAGCTCCATTTATATATTCAAAAAGTGATTCCGGATAATAAGTCTGACTCTCTTCTATCTGACTCCATCCATCTAGTTCAGGTAAAAGATTTTCCAGCTTTACTTCCTTTCCTTTACCTAAGGCAATCGAATTAATCATAAATATCCCAAAAATCAATCCTGAACATATTATGTTTATATTTTTTTTCACCCAATTTCTCCTAGCTTGAACTATTCACAAGATAAATCTTTTACCATAACATTTCATATTTTACAACTCACATTTCACGTTTCACATTTTTTCCGTTTTTTTCTAACCTG
>JAUWTR010000189.1 GCA_030614645.1 Candidatus Aminicenantota bacterium | reverse complement strand
GCTGGAAGTGTTATGCATGCTCTTTCCGGTGAACTTAATATGAAGAAGATGGGCGGGCTGAGAAAATACTTACCTATCACCTATCCGGTATTTCTTATAGGCGCTATAGCTATAGCAGGAGTACCTTTTTTATCAGGATTTTTCTCAAAGGATGAAATTCTAACCAGCGACTATGCCCAGGGACAATACGGAATCTGGCTCCTTGGCATCCTTGGAGCTATCCTAACCGCTTTCTACATGTTCCGCCTGATATTTCTCACCTTCCACGGCAAAGAGCGGCTTGAACCTAAAACCAAGGCACATCTTCATGAATCTCCAAAAGCCATGACCATACCTCTTGTGATCCTGGCTTTCTTTTCTATTGTCGCCGGATATATCGGAATGCCTGTAGTGCTGGGTAAAAACGTTAACTGGTTTAACAATTTCCTGGCACCTGTTATCCACGGTGGAAACGGACATGAAGCACATTTAAGTATAGGAACAGAATGGCTGCTTATCCTTATTTCAGTTATAGTAGCCTTAACTGGAATTTATCTGGCATATCTTTTCTATCTTAAAAAACCTGAGATCCCAAAGAAACTTGTGTCCAGGTTCCCCTTTCTCTATAAACTCCTTTATAACAAATATTACGTAGATGAGATATATAACGCGACTTTTGTAAATTCTGCTCTAAAAGGTTCTAAATATGTATATAAAAATTTTGATTTGAAAATTATTGACGGAGTTGTAAACGGCAGTGCTTCCGCAACCGGCTTTTTCGGCAGGATATTAAGCCGTCTGCATACCGGTCTGATCAAGGACTATGCCCTTGTCTTCCTTCTGGGAGCAATAATCTTAATAGGATACTTAATTTTTTAAAATGAATATACCGATACTCAGCATCTTAATCTTTTTACCACTTACAGGAGCTATTCTTTTCATTTTCATCCCCAAAGAGAAGATAAATCTGCTGAAATATCTGGCTGTTGCTGTAACTGTCTTAACCTTCCTAGCTGCCCTCCCCCTGTATTTTAATTTCGACGGCAACACAGCAGACCCTCAATTTGTAGAAACTGCTGAGTGGCTAGGTTACGGCATAAATTATCACGTGGGAATCGACGGGATAAGCCTCCTGCTTGTGATCCTGACAGCTTTCCTCTTTCCCATAGCCAATATATCCTCTTGGACTTCTATCAAGGATAAGATAAAAGAGTACCTTATTTTCATGCTTATACTTGAGACCGGAATAATCGGGGTCTTTTTGTCTCTTAATCTATTTCTTTTTTACGTATTCTGGGAGGCTATGCTTATCCCCATGTATTTCCTTATCGGCATCTGGGGAGGCAAACGCAAAATATATGCTACAGTAAAGTTTGTCCTGTTTACCATGTTTGGCAGCCTGCTAATGCTGGTTGCCATATTCTCCCTCTATTCCATCTATTTTAAAGCTAGCGGAGTTTATTCACTTAATATATTTGATTTCCAGAAACTTATCTTAGATCCAGGTGTTCAGATATGGCTTTTTCTAGCATTTGCGCTGGCATTTGCTATTAAAGTTCCCATGTTTCCCTTTCACACCTGGCTTCCCGACGCCCACGTACAAGCCCCTACAGCCGCTTCTGTGATCCTGGCTGCAGTCCTTCTTAAAATGGGGGCCTATGGTTTCCTTCGTTTCGCCCTGCCACTTTTTCCAGATGCTGTCCAAAAGTTCCTTCCTTTGTTAACAGTACTATGCCTTATAGGCATCATATACGGGGCACTTATGGCTCTCGTCCAAAAAGATATAAAATCTTTGGTAGCCTACTCCAGTGTCAGCCATATGGGTCTCATCATGCTGGCTGTCTTTTCTCTAAACTTTGAAGCTATGGAAGGTGCTATCTATCAGATGCTCAATCATGGCTTAAGTACAGGCGCTCTTTTTCTCTGCGTAGGTATTCTTTATCAACGGTCCCATACACGCCTTATTAAAGATTATGGGGGAGTAAGTAAACAGATGCCTGTTTTTGCTGCATTTTTCCTTATCTGTATGCTGTCTTCAGTAGGATTGCCCGGCCTAAATGGTTTTGTAGGTGAAGTGCTTTGCATTTTCGGTATTTTCCAATCCAGCCATATATTGGCTGCTCTGGGAGTGTTGACGATTATTCTGGGGGCTGCATATCTTTTATGGATGTACCAGCGGGTTATGCACGGCCCTATCACCAATGACAAAGTCAAATCATTCCCGGATCTTAATAAAAGAGAGATCGGATTTCTCATACCTATTATCATTATGATGTTCTGGATGGGAATCTTTCCTCAGCCTTTTCTAAGAAAGATGGATACTTCGGTCTCCCACCTTCTCAATCAAATAAAAAGCAGAACATCTGTGTCCGCATCCATACAAAAAGAAGAAAAAGAATTAATAATCAAAACCAAGAAAGAATTAATAATCAAAATCAAGGAAGAATTAATAATCAAAATCAAGGAAGATAAAACCGAAGAATCAATAGAAAAAACTAATACTTTACTCAAATGAATACTTACACAGCTTTGTATCCGATCTTAACCATAGTTACTGGTGCTCTCCTTATTATTCTGCTTGAAGTTTTTCTAAAAAAAGAAAAAAAAGACTATTTAGGTTTCATTGCCGTCCTCTTCCTATTGGCAAGCGGGGCGGAATGCATAAAATTCTGGAATAAGGATTTTTCCTATTTTGAGGGGACTCTTCTGCTGGATAAATTCGCTCTATTCTTTTTTCTGATTTTAATCCTTGCTGTTATTTTCATAACTCTTATATCACTTAAATATCTTTCCCTCCAGAACGCCGACCACGGAGAATACTACAGTTTGCTCCTTTTTGCCCTTTCCGGGATGATGATAATGGTTTCTTCCCGTGATTTCCTTGTGATTTTTCTCGGCCTGGAAGTATTATCTATGGCAAGCTATGCTTTAGCCGGATTAAAAAAGAATGATGAAAGATCATCAGAAGCAGCGATAAAATACTTTTTGCTCGGCAGTTTCGCATCCGCCTTTCTGGTTTTTGGGATCGCTCTCCTTTACGGCGCTGTTTTTTCTACAGATATCAGCACTATTATGAATTTCTTCAACTCAGAGACCAGCTTAAGCCTTATGGCACTTACCGGGATGGCTTTTATTATAATCGGATTTGGATTTAAAATCGCTGTTGTTCCCTTTCATATGTGGACTCCTGACGTATATCAGGGCTCTCCTACTCCAGTTACCGCTTTCTTCTCTGTAGGACCTAAGGCTGCCGGCTTTGCAGTATTGATGCGTATTTTCTTTCCTTTCTGGAAGGAAGCCATTAATTCAGAAATTTTCTTTCATATCCTCTGGATATTATCCGTCCTAACTATGGTAGTCGGAAATCTTGTCGCTCTCAGGCAAAAAAATGTTAAAAGGATTCTGGCATATTCCAGCATCGCCCATGCAGGATATATCTTGATTGCAATCCTAGCTAATGACAATTCAGGCTTGTTATTTTATCTAACTGTATACCTGTTTATGAATATCGGAGCTTTTTCAGCTGTAATTGCTTTAAGCCGGAAAGGCAAAGAATTCCTTGAATTGGAAGATTATTCTGGAATCGGATTCCGCTACCCCTGGATAGGAGCCACTTTAACAGTATTTCTTTTCTCCCTGGCAGGTTTTCCTCCCACTGGAGGCTTTCTGGCAAAATTTTACATCTTTTCTGCTGCAGTTCATAAGGGACTGGTTCCCTTAGTGATTATCGGAGTCCTGGCAAGCCTTATCTCAGTTTTCTACTATTTGCGTATTATCATCTATATGTATATGCGCGAACCTACTCGGAATGTAGAGATATTCGCCTATAATCCGGCATTATTCTTGGTCCTTTTCCTCTGCCTTTATGGAGTTCTTATGATGGGAATTTTTCCGGGAAACATCCTGATTTACATCAAACAAGCAGTTGCAGCGCTTGTATTCTAATCCCCACCTCTTCGACTCGTGAAAAATCCAGTCAAATTGACCTGATTCTTTTTACAGCTTTTCCTTAAAAAAAATGGCTTTTCTCGCATATTAATATAAGTTTAAGGCTGGAGTGGGACGTAAGCCGGATTCTGTTCCTTACAAAAGCAGGGGTGGTTATTTATCTGACCCCTTGATTGCTCAAGAGGTTTAGCGACCTACCCGCCCCGAGACGAGCAGCCTCAACAGGGCCCGATTTGGTCTTGCTCTGGATGGGGTTTACCCTGCCCCTGATGTCACCATCAAGGCGGTGAGCTCTTACCTCACCATTTCACCCTTACTCCGTGCGGCAGCTTAAACGCAGTCCACACAGGGCGGTGTATTTTCTGTGGCACTTTCCTCCGGTCGCCCGGAGTCGCTGTTAGCGACCATCCTGCCCTATAGAGTCCGGACTTTCCTCCCCTCCATTCTTATTACGAGAAGAAGGAGCAACCACCTTGCCCGCTCCAGCCTTTATTTTTATGCCGAATTGTTCTAATTTTTTATAAAGATTACTGCGGGGAGTCTCGATCTCTCTTGCTGTCTGGGAGATATTCCAATCACTTTCCTCCAGCTTGGCTAGAATAAATTCTTTTTCCGCCAAATCCCGGAAGGCCTTCAGGCTTTTTACATTGTCAGCCTCAGGAAAATATATGGTCGCTTCTCCTTTGATCTGCTCGGGAAGGTCTTTTTTTGCTACTGTAT
>JAUWTR010000274.1 GCA_030614645.1 Candidatus Aminicenantota bacterium | reverse complement strand
CTCGAAAAACTTCATCAGAAGGCTAAATCTTCAATGTCGCTACAGCCACATAAGAATTTCATAAGATAAAAATCTTTTAACATAACATTTTACAATTAACGTTTAACGGTTTTAGCATTTACCATTTTCTATTTTCCGCCTTTTTCACATCTACGGCAACCTCGACTCGTGAATAATCCAGGTTCCTTGAACTATTCACGAGCTGATCTTACTGCTTTTAAGTTGAAATTGTTTGACATGGGGATTTGATAAACGTTAATATTTGTTAACCTAGCATGGGAATAATATTTTGTGAGGTATGTTTATGAAAAACAATAAATGGATTCCGGTTTTTTGTGTGTTATTAATGCTCTTAACAGCTATTTCCTCTCAAGGAAAGCAGTCTTCTGAAAAAAAGGCATTCAAATACAATGAAGATATGTATAAAGCTATGCAGTGGCGCTGTATTGGCCCTTACCGCGGAGGAAGAGCTACTGCGGTGGCCGGGATACCGGGGGAACCCTATACCTATTATTTCGGCTCAATAGGGGGAGGAGTATGGAAGACAGAGGATGGCGGGATTAATTGGACTCCGGTTTCAGACGGTTTTTTTAAGACTGGTTCGGTAGGTGCGATTGCTGTATCAGAGTGGGATTCTAATGTCGTGTATGTGGGAATGGGAGAGGCGCCAATCCGGGGTAATGTATCTCATGGGGATGGTATGTATAAATCAACAGATGCTGGAAAGACTTGGAAACATATAGGGCTTACAAATACCAGCCAGATATCCAGGATCAGGATACACCCACGTAATCCTGACCTTTTATATGTTGCTGCTCTCGGCCATATTTACGGACCGAATAAGGAGCGGGGGGTATTCAGATCCAAGGATGGGGGACAGACTTGGGAGAAAGTGCTGTTCCGAAGTGATAAGGCTGGTGCTATAGATCTGATCCTTGCTCCAAAAAATCCAAGAATTATTTTTGCATCTATTTGGGAAACGGGACGTACTCCCTATAGTTTAAAAAGCGGTGGTCCCGGGAGCGGGCTTTTTAAATCATCTGACAGCGGGGACAGTTGGGTAGAAATTTCCAGGAACAAGGGGCTTCCTAAAGGTGAGCTTGGAAAGATCGGAATAACGGTGTCGCCGGCAAAGTCCGGAAGAGTTTGGGCTATTATAGAGGCTAATAACGGTGGGATTTTTCGTTCAGATGACGAAGGTGAGACCTGGACTAAAGTGAATGAAGAGCGCAGACTGCGTCAGCGGGCCTGGTATTACAGCCGGATCTATGCAGATCCAAAGAGCAGCGAAACTATGTATGTATTAAATACTGGGCTTTACCGCTCAGTCGATGGTGGAAAGACCTATTCCTCTATCAGGGTTCCCCATGGAGACAATCATGACCTCTGGATCTCTCCGGATAATCCGGACCGAATGATAAATTCAAATGACGGCGGAGCTAATGTTTCTTATAATAGGGGAATATCGTGGACAGAGCAGAATAATCAGCCCACAGCCCAATTTTATCATGTTACAACAGATGAACAGTTTCCATATTGGGTATATGGTGCCCAGCAGGATAACAGCACTGTCAGAATTGCCAGCCAAACTTCAGGAAGCGGGATTGACAGGACATACTGGCATGCAGTAGGGGGTGGGGAAAGTGGATACATTGCACCCAGGACTGATAATCCTGATATTGTTTATGCTGGAAGTTACGGCGGCCTCATTACTCGTTGGGATTATAAAACCCGTCAGAGCCGGATTATATCACCCTGGCCCGAAAACCCAATGGGATGGGGTGCCGATGACCTGAAATATCGGTTTCAATGGACTTTTCCGATCCTGGTTTCAAGATTTGATCCTGATGTTTTATATTGCGCTGCTCAGGTTCTTTTTAAATCCTATAATGAGGGACAGAGCTGGACTGTAATAAGCCATGACCTAACAACCAATGATAAAAGCAAGCAGAAAAAATCCGGCGGGCCAATTACCTTTGATGATACCAGCGTGGAATACTACTGTACTATTTTTTCTCTGGCTGAGTCTGTTTTTGACCCGAATATCCTCTGGGTGGGGACGGATGATGGGCTTGTTCATATTACCAGAAATGGAGGAAATTCATGGCAGGACATAACTCCCAAACAGATGCCGAAATGGAGTCTTATAAGTATGATCGATACTTCGACTTTTGGGGCTGGCAGAGCATTTATTGCTGTTGATAGGCATGAACTGGATGATTTTTCTCCTTATATTTATAAAACGGATAATTTTGGGATGGCCTGGAAAAAGATAACCAATGGACTTCCTGAAAATACGTTTGTCCGTGTTGTCCGGGAAGATCCCGAGCGGAAAGGCCTGTTATACGCAGGTACTGAAACTGGAGTATTCGTATCCTTTAATAGTGGGGAAAATTGGCACTCCCTTCAACTTAACCTGCCGGTTGTTCCTGTTCATGATATGGTCGTAAAAGAAGATGACCTGGTTATAGCTACTCATGGGCGTTCTTTTTGGATTTTAGATGACCTTTCCCCTCTGCAGCAGCTTACACAGGAAGTATTAGAATCAGATATTTTCCTATTCAAACCCATAGCAGCTTACAAGATGGGGGGAGGAAGCTATCCAAGGACTAATATCGGCCAAAATCCTCCTTCAGGATCGGTAATATATTATTACCTTAAAAAGGCGTTAGATGAAGAAGTAACTCTAGAAGTTTCAGATATGAAAGGGGATCTCATCAAAAAGTTTTCCAGCTCTAATAATGAGAAAAGAATGACTTCATCATCTCAGAGAAGTTTCCTTAGGAGAAGAAATGGAGAAATTGTTTCCACCGATAAAGGGCTGAACTGTCTTATATGGAACAGGAGATATCCGGATGCAGTGGAGGTCTCGGGTGCTGTTTTGTGGGGGGGCACGCTCAGCGGGCCGGTTGCGGTTCCGGGACAATATCAGGTTAAATTGATAGTTGGAGATAAATCAATGACCAGGACCTGGGAATGGAGGAAAGATTCTCGAGTAAGGGCCTCCCAGTTTGATTTTTTAAGGCAATTTGATCTTCTCATGAAAATACGGGATAAGATTACTGAGGTAAATAAGTCTATCAATAGGCTGAGGAATATAAAAGATCAGATTAGGGAGCTTTTAAAAAAGATAAAAGCAGAGGAAAAAAACAAAGACATTATCACTGCAGGTGAAACACTGCTTAAGAAACTGACGGAAATTGAAGATGCACTTATCCAATCAAAGTCAAAGAGCGGCCAGGACCCTCTGAATTATCCCATATTACTGGATAATAAAATTGCAGCATTGGCCCGGGTAGTAGCGAGTGCAGATGCCCGTCCCACAGATCAATCATATCTGGTTTTTAAGGAATTATCTTCTAAAGCTAGTGCCCAGATTGGTTTGTTGCAATTAATAATTAACCGTGATCTTCCTGAATTTAATAAACTGGTAAGAAAGGAAGATATCCCAGCGATTATTCTTAACTTAGATACCGGAAATAGGAAATAGGGGGAAAACCAGGAAAAACAGGCAGGAAGTCAGGAATGTACAATAAAGTCGATAAAAAAATTATTACGCAATTAGAAAAAATCGTCGGGG